>JAGAMJ010000030.1 GCA_017624795.1 Clostridia bacterium | reverse complement strand
CGTTCGGGGCGTTTTGCCACCGTGGCACTGACCGAGGTCTTTCGTCAGGCGCAGCACAGCTTGATCGTGACCAATGCTCACGCCATCAACCGCGGCGAAATTCCGCGTATGGACGCGAAGGATAATGACTTTTTCTTTCTCGCGCGTGAGAGCGACAGCGCCATCGCTGCTACCGTTGCCGAGCTTTGCCATACCCGTTTGCCAAAGGCATACGGCGCGCAGATCGTGGGTAACATACAGGTCATTTCCCCCTCGCGTAAGGGCGAGGCGGGGACCGAGCATCTCAACCGACTGCTCCAAAACACTCTCAATCCACCCCGTGCGGGTAAGCGGGAGCATGCCGTGCGCGACCTCGTGTTCCGCGAGGGGGATCGCGTGATGCAGATCCGCAATAATTACGATTTAATATGGGAACGGGGTGAGGAAAGTGGCTACGGCGTCTTTAACGGGGACATTGGCGTTATCGAAAACATTTCCCCAAAGGACAAGCAGATAGAGGTGCTTTTTGATGACCGTCACGTGATCTATGATTTCACGGCACTTGACGAGCTGGAACACGCCTTTGCCATAACCGTGCATAAAAGTCAGGGCAGTGAATACCCCGTGGTGATCCTGCCGCTTTATGCGGCGCCCCCGATGCTGCTCACGCGCAATCTGCTCTACACGGCGGTCACCCGTGCCCAAAAAATGGTGATCCTTGTGGGGCGGGCGGATATTGCCGAGTATATGGTCAAAAATAACCGTCAAGCGATGCGTTATACGGGACTTTGTGCAAGACTTTTTGCGGGCGGTGATACAGTATGATACCGATCTTGCGTATCGTGCGCGATCTTTTGTTCCCACCCTGCTGCGTCGGCTGCGGTAAGCGGCTCGCGACCTCAACGGGTAAGGACAAAACACCGTATTTTTGCCGCGACTGCGCTTTGGAGTGGGAAAAGAGCTTGCGCTCGCAGTGTCCCGATTGCTTTGCGGCGTACAGCGAATGTGATTGTCAACCCCACGCGATGAAGCGCACGGGCTGTGTCGGCTTGATCAAATTGGCACCGTATCATACGGAAGGCGCGCATCAAACGGTCAGCCACGCCATTCACAGTATGAAGCGCACACCGCGCTCGCGCGTCTTTCTGTGTTGTGCGGAGGAGCTATCCGATCGGCTTTTGAAGTCGGTTGGTGCATCACAGGAAAAAACGCCGATTTCTCGTACCGTTATCGTACATTTGCCGCGTTCGCTTCAAAACGCGAAGCGCTATGGCTTCGATCAGGCATGCGAGCTTGCAAGAGCGCTGTCACGCGTGAGTGCGTATCCGCATTTGCATGCCTTGAAGCGTGTGAGAAAGGATTTGGAGCAAAAGAAGCTGACCGTAAAGGAAAGACAAGCCAATTTGAAGGGCGCTTTTGCCTTAACGGGTGACGTTCGGGGGTGCCGCGTCATATTGGTGGACGACGTTGTCACCACGGGCGTTGGAATGGCGGAGGCGATCAAGGTCCTGAAAAAGGGCGGAGCTGCCGAGGTCGTGCCCGTATGTGTTGCCGTTACCGTCAAAAAGCACCAGGGCGCGGCATTTCCAAAATTTTCTTGACAATTTATGCGTTTAGTGTTAATATAATACCGTATATCATAAGATAAATAGATCGGAAAGGAGGGAACGGTATGTTACGCAAAAATCTTGGCATTGATATCGGCACAAAGCAGATATCGATCTATTCGATGGAAGAAGGACTGCTGCTGCACGAGCCGTCGGTTGCCGCTGTGGACATCGACACAAACGAAGTGATCGAAGCAGGAACTCCCGCGTTGCGGCTTGTCGAAGCAAACCCCGACCGCTTGCGCCTTTGCTGGCCCGTATGGGATCCCATCGTGAAAAGCGCGGATATCCTTTCCTCTATGCTCCGTCTTTTATTCCGTCGCGCCATCGGGCGCACGGTGCTGCGTCCGCAGGTCATGATCTCGATCCCTTGCGACCTGACTGAGGCGCAGACCAACGCCTTGGAGGACGCCGTCCTTTCCGCGGGGGCGTCGCGCGTGCATCTGTTGGAGGCGCCGCTTTGCGCCGCCCTTGGTGTGGGGCTTGATTTTTCTTCACCCGTTGGGCAGCTTGTGGTGCACGTCGGTGCCTCGCGCACCGAGGTCGCGATGATCTTTATCGGCGAAATGGTCACGCATTTGACCGTTCCCGTCGGTGGGGTTGACTTTGACAGCGCGATCATCGAATATATGCGCAAGCGCCACGAGATCTTCATTGGCAAACGCACCGCCGAGCAGATCAAGCTCCGTATTGGCACGATCGCAAAATCGGCACAGGAAAAGCATCTGGACGTCAAGGGACGCTCGATGAAGACCAAGGAGCCGCGTATCGTGACACTTTCCTCCAAGGAAATGCTGGGGGCTCTCACCGAGCCGCTGACCTCTATTTTGGACGCGATCATTTCGGTGATCGAGCAAACGGGGGACGATATGCGTGCCGATATTGCCAGGGGCGGTGTCGTGTTAACGGGCGGCGCTCTGCTTTCGGGTATGGATCAGTTTTTGGACGAGGTCATGGGGCTGCGTATCCGCCTTGCCGCCAATGCTGAAACTGCCGCCGTTGAGGGTGCCGCGGTGGCACTTTCCCGTCTATAAAAACAAGGATCGGCGCCGAACGTGCCGATCCTTTCATTTTCTCTTGCCAAGGAGGGCTTTCTATGTCAAACGTGATCAATGCCTATCTGTCGGCGTTGCCTGCCCGATTTTTTGAAGAAATATCGGCAATTCCGCGCGTTTCCCGTCACGAGGCGAGGATCGCAGATCATCTGGTGGAGTTTGCCACCGTGCGGGGGCTTGCGGTCTATCGCGACGCATGGCACAACGTTTTGATCAAAAAGCAGGGCAGCCAGGGGCGCGAAAGCGAGCCGCCCTTGCTCTTGCAGGCGCATACCGAT
>JAGAMJ010000004.1 GCA_017624795.1 Clostridia bacterium | reverse complement strand
CCCTGCGATTTTTACGTTCTGGACGGCTATAAGCTCGGAAACTTCGTAACCGATCCGCTCGAAACACTCCTTGACAGAGCCGTGGCATTGCAATTCGTGGAGAGGGACGCCCATCGGACAACCCCCTGATCATTCACGTGGCAAATCCCGAGGACGCCGAGCCCTACGCCGTCACAAGTGACGCTTATTACCGTCTGGCAAGGCGCTTTATGCCCGGACCACTCACGGTGATCTTACCAAAAAAAGATACGATCCCCCTTTCGGTCACGGGCGGTCTTGACAGCGTTGCAGTCCGCTGTCCCGCACACCCCGTGGCACGGGCTCTGATCCGCGCGGCAGGCGTTCCGATCGCAGCACCCTCCGCAAACCGATCGGGCAAGCCCTCCCCCACCTGTGCCGCGCACGTCATTGAGGATCTGCTTGGACGGGTGGATATGATCCTGGACGGTGGCGATTGCGAGGTGGGGCTGGAATCCACCATCGTCAAGTTAGAGGGCGATAGCGGTATTTTACTGCGCCCGGGCGCAGTGACGCCGGACGACCTCAAAGAGGTTTTGTCCACCTTGACCGTTTCCAAAGCCGTAATGGCTGCACTTGGCGAGGGCGAGCGCGTGCTTTCCCCCGGTATGAAATACCGTCACTACGCGCCAAGCGCGCCACTGACACTGCTTGAAGGAAACGAAGACGCCGTTCGCGCGTTCCTTGTTGAAAAAGCCAAAGAGGTGGGCGTTGGGATCCTTTGCTTTGAGGAAGAAATTCCCCTGATGCCAAAGAACGCCACGCTTTTCCCCGTTGGAAAGAGCGCCGATCTTGAAGCGCAGGCACACCGCTTGTTCGCCGCCCTGCGCGACGCGGACAATGCGTCAAATATCCGCCAGCTTTATGCCCACCTCCCGTCAAAAACGGGGCTTGGACTTGCACTGTATAACCGCGCGATCCGCGCTGCGGCACATACGGTCCTTCATATTGACTGAACATAAACCGAAAGGAAGTTTAAGATGGCAAAGAAAAAAAGCTCTCCCGTCACCGAACACTCCCGCATCATTCCTGCACCCTCGACGCCGCAGCCCATCACGGAAACCATTGAGAAGAACTACATGCCCTACGTTATGAGCGTGATCATCTCCCGTGCGATCCCCGAGATCGACGGACTCAAGCCCTCGCACCGTAAGCTCCTGTATACCATGTATAAGATGGGACTTTTAACAGGCAACAAGACCAAAAGCGCCAACGTTGTGGGACAGACGATGAAGCTCAACCCTCACGGCGACGCCGCGATCTATGAAACCATGGTGCGCCTGACACGCGGTCACGCGGCGCTGCTTCACCCCTTGGTCGACTCCAAGGGAAGCTTTGGTAAGCAGTATTCCAGTGATATGAAATACGCGGCTTCCCGTTATACCGAGGTCAAGCTTGACGGCATTTGCAATGAGATCTTTTCGGGCATTGACCGCGATGCCGTGGATTTTGTGGATAACTACGACAACACCATGAAGGAGCCCGTTCTGCTGCCCACTACCTTCCCCAACGTGCTTGTCACGCCCAATACGGGTATTGCGGTCGGTATGGCGTCCAACATCTGCTCGTTCAACCTTGCCGAGGTCTGTGACGGCGCGATCGCCCTTCTGCGCAACCCAAAAACGAGTATTGAAAAGATCCTTGATCTGATCAAGGCACCCGATTTTGCGGGCGGCGGGCTTATTATCTACGACCGAGATCAAATGCGTAAGATCTACGAAACAGGTCAGGGCCCGATCCGCATCAGATCGCGCTATAAATACGATAAGGAAGCAAACTGCATCGATATTTTGCAGATCCCCTATTCCACCAGCATCGAGGCGATCCTGGATAGCATCGCGTCGCTTGTGAAGGAGGGCAAGATCAAGGAGATCAGCGATTTCCGCGACGAGATCGACCTCAACGGCTTCAAGCTGACGCTCGACCTCAAAAAAGGCACCGATCCCGATAAGCTCATGAACAAGCTCTTTAAGCTCACGCCCCTTGAAGATAGCTTCAAGTGCAACTTTAACGTCTTGATCAACTCCACCCCCCGTCAGCTCGGTGTGGTAGATATTTTGAAGGAATGGATCCTGTTCCGCACGGAATGCGTGCGCCGCGAGCTGCGCTTTGATCTGCAAAAGAAAAAGGACCGCTTACATTTGATCAAGGCACTGGGAAAGGTCTTGTTGGATATCGACAAGGCAGTACGCATCATCCGAAAGGCCGAAACAGACGAGCAGGTCATCACCGATCTGATCGCCGGCTTTGAGATCGACCAGATACAAGCGGAATATATCGCCAACATCAAGCTGCGTAATCTCAACAAAAAATACATGCTCAACTGCATACAGGAAATAGAAGAACTGCGAGTTGCTATTTCGGATATCGAAGCAACCCTTGCCGATGAACTCAAGCTTCGTGCCAAGATCGCCGAGCAGCTCACCGAGATCAAGAAAAAGTATGGCAAGCCAAGACAGTCGCAGCTGCTGTTCGCCTCCGATATCGAGGACACCGTTGAGGAAGAAACCGTTGAGAATTATCCCGTGCGCTTGGTGCTGACCAAGGAGGGATATTTCAAGAAGATCACCTTCCAATCACTGCAAGGCAGCGCAAGGATCGGAAAGGACGAGCAAAAGTTAAAGGAAGGCGATGAGATCAACCAGATCTTCGATGCCGAAAACAAGGATCTTTTGCTGATCTTTACCGACCAAGCACAGGTCTACCGCGTTGAGGTAGACGCCTTCGACGTGACGAAGGCATCTGCTATGGGCATTTTCCTGAATGCCGAGCTCAAAATGGACAAGGACGAGCACCCCATCTTCATGAAGGTGCAAAACACCTATCCAGAGGGCGAGAATATGGTGTTTATCTTCGCGAACGGCAAGGGTGTGCGTGTTCCCATCACGGCTTATGAAACCAAGGGAAATCGCCGCAAGCTTACGGGCGCTTATTCCCCCAATTCCCCCATTGTCGGGATCTTCTATGAAACAGAGAAAAACCCCTTTGAGATCATGCTGCTCTCGGACGCCGAGCGCGCCATTGTCTTTAAGTCCTCTCTGATCCCCGTCAAAACGACGCGCTCCTCGGGCGGTGTCACGCTGATGAGCTTTGGGCGCAAGGAAAAAGCGATCGTTTCCGCCCTTTCAAACTTTACCGAGCTTTACGGTGATCCAAAGGGTTACCGCAAGTATAAATTACCCGCTACGGGTGTGTTGCTGAACGACAAAAACGTAGAGGCAATGCAGCTGTCAATGGATGATAAAATTTAAGGAGATACATGAAAATGAGTACAAAAAAAGCAAAACTGAACGCACGCATTCTGGCGTGGATCCTGGCGATCCTGATGGTTCTTGGCATAGCTGTGCTGA
Source organism: Clostridia bacterium (assembly GCA_017624795.1). Classification (GTDB taxonomy): domain Bacteria; phylum Bacillota; class Clostridia; order Oscillospirales; family CAG-272; genus Firm-07. Next base: position 1,888 of record JAGAMJ010000004.1, on the reverse strand, counting down.
CCGTTCAAATGATCATTTTGAACGTTCAAGAGAAAAAAGCCGCCGAAGAAAAAGCGCAACAGGAGCAGACCGAGGACACTCACGACCATTAAATGCAAACGGCAGGAGCAAGCGTGCGCTTGCTCCTGCCGTTTGCTTATGATTGCACACCGAAACGTCCTTGATTTTTTCAAAAATATCGGGAAAATGTAAAAGCTTTTTTCCAGAGGAAAAACTTTCAAAGAATTTTGTCAAAAACGCTTGACTTTTACCCCTTTGCGTAGTATATTGAAGGCACAACCGAAAAGGATGGTCGCGGTTCCTTCGCGAACGCGACACAAGGGCTATGTCACTCAATTTTTTGATCAATCAACACCTGGACGAAAAGCAAAGCGCGGCGCTTGCTGCAAAGAGCAGCGAGAACGATCCCATTCTGTATGCGATCGTCGGCGAGATCGCAAAAGATAACCGTTACGCGACAACTGCGCTGGCGGTCACCGCCACCTCTCTTTTTACTTTTGATTTTGAAAACGAAAAGGTGACCATGTGTATCGCCGTTTCCGATATTGATAAGATCTTCACAAAGCGAATGTACGGCAACGGTCTGCTTCGTGTTAAAACAAAGGACGGTAAGCTTCACGACCTCTTTCGCTTCACCTTTTCCGTTGCGGGACTTTGCGATGCCGTTGTCGCCTATGTGCAGGGCCTGCAAGAGGGCGAAACGGTGGAAAGCGAAATGGAAGCGATCGAGGGTGCTTACGAAAAGCTGCTGTCAGTCTGCCCCAAGTGCGGACGCACCCTTTCCGCGCCCGGTGTCCCCTGCATCGGCTGCATGAATAAGGGAAAGCTGCTCAAAAAGCTGGGCACCTATTTGAAGCCCCAAAGCGGAATCCTGTTCCTTTCTGTATTCCTATCTCTTTTTACAACGACCCTGCATTTAATGCCTCCCTTTTTGACGAAAACGTTGGTCGATGACATTCTGCCAAGCTACGATGCACACGCACTGCTGATCGTTTCTCTTTTGCTTGTCGCCGTTTACGTGGTCCGTTTTTCTATTTCGGGTGTTCGCGGCTATCTGATCCGTTTATCGGGCGATCGAATCGTAGCAAGCATTCGCCGTGACGTTTATGAAAAGGCGCAGCATCTGCCGATGCGCTTTTACGACAAGACCTCAACGGGTGCGGTCATCAACCGTATCAGCACGGATACCGCCACACTGCAAACCTTTATGCTGCACGTCACGCAGGACGTGATCGTGCAGGCACTTCGAATGGCGGGCATCATTATCGTTATGATGTTTATGAATCCAAAGCTGACGTTGCTCTCTCTTTGTCCCGTTCCGATCGTTGTGATCGGCTCGCGCATCTTCCGCAAAAAGATCGCGCCCTTCTACCGCCGTATCTGGCGGCGCTCATCCGCTGTGACGTCGGTTTTGACCGATACGATCCCCGGTATCCGCGTGATCAAATCCTTCACCAACGAAAAAAACACCACCAAACGCTTTTCCGATTGCGTTGAGGAGTGGCGTGTGACCGATAGCAAGGCGGGTAAGATCTTAAACGTGTATCCCGCCATTGTAAACACCCTGATCTCTTGCGGCACCGTTGTCATATGGGGCTTTGGCGGCAGCATGGCCATTCAAAATCTGCAAAGCGGAAACGGCGGCGCGCTGACCATCGGCTTGCTTGTTTCCTTTATTTCCTATGCTTCGATGTTTTATGAGCCCGTCAACTTCTTTGCAAACTTTTCCGATTCCACCCAAAGCGCGATGGCATCTGCCGAGCGCATTATGGATATTCTGGACGCCGAGCCCGAGCACGATTTTGGCAAGGGCAATACCGACGCGGATCTTGGCGGTAGGATCGAATTCAAGCACGTCAACTTTTCCTTTGACCGCACCAAAAAGGTT
>JAGAMJ010000029.1 GCA_017624795.1 Clostridia bacterium | reverse complement strand
ATTTGGGTTCGGCACCCCTGTACGTATATGTGCTTGTGGATGCAATAGAGTATCTTCTGCCGGGTTTGGCGGTTTTCGTGGCAAAAAGAGCGAAAATATCAAATGCATTCTGAACACGCACCGCCACTCCGACCACTACAACGAGGAAACGGTTGCGAGCTTAACAAACGCGCAGCTCTATCCCCTGCAAGCGGGCGAGAATTTGACCGTGGGCGGCTATCAGATCGCCGCCCTGCGGGCAAATCATTCCACCTGCGCCGAATCAGCCCATTTCATCATATCCGACGGTGAAAAGCGCTTGTTTTATGGGCTGGACGGCGCGTGGTTGCTTTACGACGAGGTCGCTGCCATCAAAAGACATGGCATCGATCTTGCCGTGCTTGACGCTACGGTTGGCTTTATACCCGGAGATTATCGCGTTTTTGAGCACAACGACCTCAACATGGTCATTGAAATGCGACAAGCTTTATCCAAGTATGTGAAGCGCTTTTGCATCAGCCACATGGCAAGAACGCTGCACACCTCCCACGCCGAGCTGGTAAAAGCCATGCAGCCACACGGCATCGAGGTGGCGTTTGACGGCTTGGAGCTTGAAATTTGATCAAAAAAGGATCTGTCACATTTGACAAGACCGAGAAAAAAACAATTTCAAATACAGCAAAAGGAGCTACCGCAATTTCGCATTTGAGGCAGCTCCTTTCCTTATTTTTCGTCACGCGACGCCGATGCGATACGCCAGGCGGCGGGACTCATCCCTATTTCCCTTTTGAACATTTTTGAAAAATTGCAGGCATCGGCATAGCCGCAAAGTCCTGCGGTTTCGGCAACACCGCGCCCAAGCGAAAGCTGTCTGCACGCCTCACGCATGCGCACGGCAATGAGATATTCCTGCAACGTTTTACCCGTTTTTTTCTTAAAGAGGCGAGAAAGATACCTGCGATCAAGGGAAAAATGTGCTGCGATCTCCTCCACATGGATTTCCAGCATATAAGACGCCTTGATATAATTCTTGATACGTGATACGCGATCATCATTTTCCGACGTTTCACCAAAAAGTGCAGCCGTCATAGCAAAAAGCTGTCCTGCCAGTGCATACTCGATGCCGCCCCTTGCGTTCTCATAGTGCAACACGTTCGGAAAGAGGCGATCCTCCATGGCAAACACGGGGGCAACCTCACGGTATTTTTCGCTGATCGCACCGTCAAAACCGATCCAGCGATAGACCCACGGGTCGGTCGCATCTGCCCTATAATACGTCACTTCATTTGGAAGGATCACAAAAACCTCTCCCGCTTGCACGGGATAAGCTTTTCCTTCTTTATAAAGTGTGCCCATACCGCGTTCCACGTAATGCAGCAGCGTATATTTGCGGATAGCCGGTCCAAAGGCGTGTGCCGCAGAGCAGACCTGCCTTCCAATGAGCAAGGGATTCAAATCGGCAAAATGCCGATTGGTCAGAAAGATCTCCTTCATTTTTTCACCTCCACCAATTGGTTACATTATACCATGCTTTTGTTACTTTGTGCAATGGCTTTTTCAATAAAATTACGCTAGAATAAAATCATAGCGATACTTTTGAAAGGTAGGTTTTTGCTTTGAAAATCACATTTATGGGCGCTGGCAGTACGGTATTTGTCAAAAACGTTCTGACCGATACGATGCTTTGCCCCTCCTTGCAGAATGCGGAATTCACACTTTATGACATTGATGCCACCCGTTTGGAAGACTCCTATCTTCTCATTTCCTCTATAAATCAGCAGGCAAACGAGGGGCGCGCAACCGTTAAAACATTCCTTGGCGAGAGTGAGCGGCGCGAGGCGCTGCGCGATGCCGATTTCGTCATCAACGCCATACAGGTCGGCGGCTACGAGCCCTCGACCGTGATCGACTTTGAGATCCCCAAAAAATACGGTCTGCGTCAAACCATCGGTGACACCCTTGGGATCGGCGGTATCATGCGCGGTCTGCGTACCATTCGCGTCATGAAGGATTTTGCACGCGATATGGAAGAGGTCTGCCCCAACGCCTGGCTGCTCAATTACACAAATCCGATGGCGATCATCACGGGCTATATGCAACGCTACACCAAGGTCAAGACCGTCGGTCTTTGCCATAGCGTGCAGGCCTGCGTGCCGAACCTGCTGAAAAAGCTTGAAATGACAGAGGACGCAGCAAGCTGTGAATACCACATCGCGGGCATCAATCATATGGCGTGGCTGCTTGATATAAACGACGGAAACGGACACGATCTCTATCCCGAGATCCGCCGCCGTGCCAAGGCAAAAAATGCCGCGGGCCCTCACAATGATATGGTGCGCTTTGATTATATCGACAAGCTCGGCTACTACTGCACCGAAAGCAGCGAGCATAACGCAGAGTACAATCCCCTTTATATCAAGCCCGGCCGTCCCGATCTGATCGAAAAATTCAACATTCCCTTGGACGAATATCCCCGCCGCTGCGTCGCGCAGATCCAAAACTGGCAAAAGCAGCGCAACCAGCTGATGTCAGGCGAAACACTGACCTTCAAGCGCTCTCACGAATATGCCTCCCGCATTATGGAGGCGATCGTCACGGGAAAGCCCTACGTGATCGGGGGCAACGTTATCAATCACGGTCTGATCTCCAACCTCCCCGCCGACGCATGCGTAGAGGTCACCTGCCTTGTCGACAGAAACGGCATCACCCCCTGCCGCATGGGCACACTGCCGTTGCAGCTGGCGGCGATGAACTGCTCCAATATCTATCCGCAGCTCCTCACCATCGAAGCTGCGCACACGGGCTGCCGCCAAACAGTCTATCAGGCGGCGATGCTGGATCCCGTCACTGCCGCAACCCTTTCCACCGACGAGATCGTTGCCATGTGTGATGAGCTGATCGCCGCGCACGAGGCGGCGGGCATTCCCGTATTTTAACAACACCAACAAAAGGCGCTCTCTCAAATTTCGCATTTGAGAGAGCGCCTTTTGTTATGTTGAAAATGCTATCAGAACTTGATCTTCTTGATCTCCTCGACGTAATATTTCACAAGCTCAAACTTACTGCCCGGCATCAGGCGATGATCGGGACACGGAATAAATCCGCCAAGCGAGGCAAGCTTTTGCATACGGTCAAGCTCGGCATCCACCGCCGCCTTATCCTTGCGGAAGGCAACCTTATCCATCGCACCGACACCACGCAGCTCCTTGCCGAATCTCTCACGGGCAGGAGCAAACTGATCACCCCAAACACCAACCTCAATGGGGAAGATGGTGTTGACGCCGTTTTCAAACCACGTGGCTTGCAGCTTGTCGGTCACGCCGTCGCAGTCAAGCGAGATAATGTCGATGCCGTACTCGTTGCAAAGGTCATTTCGCTTCTTATAATGCTTCGCACACAGTTCATCGAAACGATCGGGCGCGATCAGCGGCCCGTTTTTGAAGCAAATGTCCTCCCAATAATGGGCAAAATCAAATTTCGCGCCGGTTTCCAGAATTGCCTTGGCGCATTGATACTGCATCTCGGCATAGGTATCCACAATATCGGCAAACAGCTCCTCATCCTCGTCGTAAAGCAAGAAGCTCATACCCATCACAGTCGTGATATCACGGATCTCACCAAGCACACTGCCAAGATGAAGCCCAATGGGGCGGTCCTTGGGGCGTGTTTCGTTGAAGTGGCGATAATATTCAAGATTGACACGGTCGGGGCTGAACTGCATCTTGGGACGATAGAGCGTTTCAAACGCTTCTCTGTCTTTGAGCAGATAGTCGTCCTCGGACGGGATCGACGAGATGCCGGGTTTGATACGCTCGATCACACCGAGCCGTGTTTGTACACGCTGACTGCCATCGGGAAGCTCCTCGATGACCTTGCGCTCAAAGCCGGGCCTGAGTCCGTTGCGGCTACCCGACACGCTCTGCCAGTTGAAGTCCCAGCCAAGGATGCCGTCAAGCTCGTGATCGGCGGCGTTGTTATCGTCAACCGCGTTTGCAAGCTCACGGGAAATATGTCCCTGATCTGCCCATTCCTGCAACAGCTCTCGCCAATAGCCGAAATGTACTGCGGGCATTCTGTCAACTTCCTTGAAATGCAAAATATTCATCGCGCGTTCAATGTTGTTCATTTTGTTCTCCTTCATTGTGTGAGGATCGGGGCAAACGCCCCTTTACCGATATTGTATCAAAACTACACGAGGTTGTCAATGCGGTTTTCATTCAAAATTTCGACCACTGTGCAACAAAACCCGATACCAAGCTCACGACCGCTTT
>JAGAMJ010000028.1 GCA_017624795.1 Clostridia bacterium | reverse complement strand
TAATCATCTTCACGGTGGAAAAGAGGGCTTTGACCATAAGATCTGGGAGGTCGATCCCATCGACGGAGATGAGCCGCAGCTGCGACTTCATTACGTTTCGCCCGATGGAGAGGAAGGGTATCCCGGCACGTTGGACGTCACCGTGACTTATACGCTCAGATCGACAAACGCGCTGTCGATCCGTTACGTGGCGACCACCGATCGGCGTACGGTGCTGAACCTGACCAATCATACTTATTTCAATCTTGGCGGCTTTGCAAGCGGCAAGGTGTTCGATCACGTTTTGCAGCTTGATGCCGATACCTATCTGCCCACTGACGACACGTTGATCCCCACGGGAGAGCTGAAAAGCGTGGCGGGAACGCCCTTTGATTTCCGTTCGCCCAAGGCGATCGGCAAGGATTTCTTTGCCGATGATACGGACTTGAAATTGGCGGGTGGCTACGACCACTGCTTTAACTTTGTCGGTGGCGAGAGCAAGGAGCCCGTGCTGCGCGCGACACTCTATGAGCCGAATAGCGGCAGAGAAATGAAGGTCTATACCAACCAGCCCTGCGTGCAGTTTTACAGCGGGAATTTTTTGAACAACGGCGACCACCCCTTCAAGGGCGGATATCCGCAGGCGACGCAGAATGCGCTCTGCCTTGAAACGCAGCATATGCCCGATGCCATCAATCACAGGAATTTCACCAACGTGATCTTAAATCCGGGCGAGGTATACGATTACACCACCGAATATGTATTTTCGGTGCGTTGAAAGAGGATAACATTTTTTACCCCCAAGCAACATAAGTTGTTTGGGGGTGATGATTTTGAAAAAAGCTTTTACAAAAATTCTTTCCGCTTTTCTTGCGATCCTTTTGCTCTGTGTGGGAACGGTGCAGATCTGTGCTCAAACGGATCCGGTCCTTTCCGGGGAGGGGGTAACGTCCGAAAAAGAAAGCAGCTCTTTGTCGCTGCCTTGCGCATCTGCCATTCTGATGGATGCAAAGACCGGCACGGTGATCTATGAGCAAAATGCGGATACGGCTCTGCCGCCCGCATCGGTAACAAAGGTCATGACGTTGCTTTTGGTCATGGAGGCGATTGAGGCGGGAAAGATCAGACTTGATGATATGGTCACAGTCAGCGCGAACGCCGCTTCAATGGGCGGTTCACAGGTCTACCTCAAAGAAGGGGAAACGATGAGCGTTGAGGAAATGCTGAAATGCGTTGTGATCGCCTCTGCCAACGACTGTGCCGTGGCACTTGCCGAGCTTGTGGCGGGCAGCGAGGAGGAATTCGTTGTTGCGATGAACCGCAGAGCTGCGGAGCTTCAAATGCTGAACACACATTTTGAAAATACGAACGGGCTTGATGATACCGCGACAAATCACGTGACCTCTGCACGGGATATTGCCATTATGTCACGGGAGCTGATCTCTCATCCGAAGATTTTGGAGTATAGCGGTATTTGGATGGATACCATTCGTGACGGCGCGTTTGGACTGACCAACACCAATCGCCTGGTGCGCTTTTATCCGGGCTGCACGGGGCTGAAAACGGGCTCTACCTCAAAGGCAAAGTTCTGTATCAGCGCAACGGCAGAGCGCGACGGGCTTTCGCTGATCTGCGTGATCATGGCGGCTGAAACGCGTGACACGCGCAACGCCAGCGCCGCAAAGCTTCTGGATTATGGCTTTGCCAACTATGCGTCGTATCGGTGTGATGCGGGGGAAAGTGTTGTTTGCGTTCAGGGCGGCGTGCAACCAGAGTGCCAAGTGCGTTATGATGAATTTTGCGCCTTGATTCCCAAGGGAATGGGGGCAAATGTGGAAAAAGAAATCGTATTGCCCGACGTTCTGACCGCACCGCTTTCGGCGGGAGATGAGGTCGGGAAGGTCGTATTTAAGCTGAACGGCGCGGAGATCGGCAGCGTGCCGATTCGGGCGACGGCGTCGGTCGATAAGATCGGCTTTGGTACGCTTTTTTGCCGTTTGCTGGCCCAATTTTTACTAATGTGAAAATAAAAAATAAAATATCCGATAAAATGTTGCATTTTATAAAGATTTATTGTATAATTATACTCGATATATTTTTGTTGTAGAAAGCAGGTTTATGATGTCAGTTCGTCTTGTTGATTCTTATGTCAGTTCTTTTGTCAGTGCCAAGGAATGTGCCGATATGCAAGCAGCAGTGACCGCAGCACATACCGCGCTTCATGAAAAAAGCGGGAAAGGCAACGCCTTTTTGGGGTGGCTTGATCTGCCGCGCGATTATGACAAAGAAGAATACGCCCGCATTAAGATCGCTGCCGAAAAGATTCGTAAGTCCTGTGACGTTTTTGTCGTGATCGGTATCGGCGGTTCTTATCTTGGCGCACGCGCGGTGATCGAGTTTTTGAAATCGCCGCTTTACAACAATTTGAAGAAGGACGGTCCCGAGATCTATTTTTCGGGCTGTGACATCAGCGCCTCTCATATGCAGGAGCTGCTTCAAATTTGTGAGGGTCGCGACGTTTGCATTAACGTGATCTCCAAGTCGGGCACCACGACCGAGCCCGCTGTGGCATTCCGTATTTTCCGCGGCTTGCTGGAAAAGAAATACGGTGTTGAGGGCGCCAAGGAGCGCATTTTTGTCACCACTGACCGTGCAAAGGGCACGTTGAAGGGCTTTGCCGATCAGATCGGATACGAAACCTTTGTGGTTCCCGATGACGTGGGTGGCCGTTTCTCGGTTTTGACGGCTGTCGGTTTGCTGCCCATCGCTGTTGCGGGTATTGATATCGACGGCTTGATGCAGGGTGCAAATGACGCGCGCGAGGCGCTGACCGATCCCGACGTTCAGAAAAACGACTGCTATAAGTACGCCGCACTTCGCAATGTTCTTTACAAAAAAGGAAAGACCACAGAGATCATGGTGGGATACGAGCCCTTTATGCAGACGTTCAGCGAGTGGTGGAAGCAGCTTTACGGCGAGAGCGAGGGAAAGGAAAACAAGGGTATTTATCCTTCCTCCGTGATCTTTTCCACCGATCTGCACTCTCTTGGGCAGTACATTCAAGAGGGCGAGCGTAATCTGTTTGAAACCGTGGTATCGATCCTTGATACGGGCGTTACGCAAACGATCCCACACGATCCCGCAAACATCGACGGTCTGAATTTCCTTTCGGGCAAGGACCTTAATTACGTGAACAGTATGGCACGGCAGGGAACACTTTTCGCTCACGTCGATGGAGGCGTTCCGAACATTGTGCTTGAACTGAAAGATCGCTCGGCTCACTCTCTTGGCTACATGATCTATTTCTTTGAAAAGGCGTGCGCCATCTCGGGGTATATTCTGGGTGTCAATCCCTTCGACCAGCCCGGTGTGGAGGCGTATAAAAAGAATATGTTCGCTCTGCTTGGCAAGCCCGGGTTCGAGCAGCAAAAGGCGGCTTTGGACGCACGTATTGCCGCGCTTTGAGAAATGAATGACAAAATGCAGTAAATTTTG
>JAGAMJ010000027.1 GCA_017624795.1 Clostridia bacterium | reverse complement strand
GAAGAGGCTGCTAAGAAGTGGCTTGCAAACGGCGCTCAGCCCAGCGACACCACCAAGGCGCTCCTCAAGAAGGCCGGCGTTATTGCCTAAGCCCCAGGGGGACGACATGGTCGATCTGAAGGAGATCCTTGCAGATATCGCCCGCGCCATCGTGGACCATCCCGATGACGTGACGGTAGCTGAGGAGGAAAGCAACGGAGAGGTCACCCTGACGCTCGGCGTACATGCAGACGACATGGGCATGGTCATCGGCCGTCACGGCAGGATCGCAAAGGCGATCCGCTCGGTGATGAAGTCGGTGGCAGGCACCTGCGGCAAAAAGGTCAACGTTGAGATCAAGGACTGACACAAAAGCAAAGGCGCACCGCATCGCGGTGCGCCTTTGCTTTTGAGAACGTTTTGCTTGACTTTCAAGTGGTGCGGTGTTATAATGCAAAGGTAAGTTTTCTGCTTTTGAAAGGAGCAACCATGCCTTATCCCATCTCAAGGCGCGTCAAGGGGATCACCTATATTTTGGCGCTGGTCTATTTTGGAAGCTACACCATGCGCATCAATTTTGCTGCGATGCTGGCGACCATTTATCTCGACATCGGCGTGACGAAAAGCGCGATTTCTGTGGTCATTACGGGACTGACGGTCTTTTACGGCGGCGGTCAGATCATCAATGGCATTTTGGGGGATAGGATCAAGCCAAAATATATGCTGACCGCAGGACTTTTGCTGGCAGCGGCATGTAATATCGGTATGTCCTTTTGCCAAACCGTTCCGTGGATGACCGCAGTCTGGTGCATCAACGGCTTTGCCCACTCGATGCTCTGGCCGCCTATCGTTCGCCTGATGTCTACATACCTGAATGATGCCGAGTATAACTATGCTATGGTGCGTATGTATTGGGGCTCCTCGCTCGGCACGGTCCTGATCTACACGATCTGCCCTTTGCTGCTGAGGATCATCTCTTGGCGCTGGATCATTTGCTGCTATGCCTTCATGGGACTTGCTATCGCTTTGATCTGGGTGCTTTTCTCGCCCCGTGTGCTGCAAGGGCAGGATCCTTCGCGCGTGCAGGCGCCCGTCGCTATCCAGAATAAAAAAGCAGCGCCCTTGCCGCCCCGTATTTGGATCTGTGTCGTGATGATCTTTTTTGCCATCATTTTGATGGGAATGTTGCGTGACGGTGTGACCAATTGGATGCCGTCCTATCTGCTGGAAAGCTTTGGTATGCCCGCTGAAAACGCCATTTTTGCCACGGTGATCCTGGCAATTTTCAGCATGATCAGCTATTCCTTGTTTGATGCACTGCATCGCAAGCTGTTCCCGAACGAGGTTACGTGCGCGGCAGTTGTTTTTGGTGCGGCGGCGCTTTGCGGAGCGATCCTTTACGTTGTCAACTTGTTTGCGTCCACGGTGATCGCCTCTATGCTGCTCATGGCATTGATCGTTTCCTGCACACACGGTGTGAACATGATGCTGATCTCTATCGTGCCAAAGCGTTTTGCTAAAAGCGGAAAGGTTGCGACCTTCTCGGGGGTGCTCAATGCGGGTACTTACGTGGGCGCGGCGATCGCCACCCCGGTATTTGCACTGATCGCGGAACGCTACGATTGGAACACCAATGTGCTTGTTTGGGGCGTGCTTGCGGCGGCAGGCACGGTGATCTGCCTTGCGACGGCACCGCTTTGGAAAAAATTTCGGAAGCATTATGCTGACGATCCCAATGTTTGAGCAAAACAGAGCTTGCGGTTATAGCAAGCTCTATTTTGTAAATACTTTCAAAAAGCTTTTCTCAACATTGACACAAAAGGCAAAATGCGGTACAATAATAGAGTAGAAAAAATAAGTTAGAGCAAGAGAGGAGGGAACGCGCGTGACACCGATCGAAGCAAAATACCGTGATACCGTAAATCGGCTGGCGTTTGCGTTGCTGATCTTTGAGGTGCTTTTTCTGCTGTTCGGCGTGGTGATCGGCATTATTCCGCTTTTTACGGGGAAGCTTGCCAAGCGAGAGGCAAATATCATCTATGAGATCGTTTACGGGCTGATTTATGCCTTGGTTTTTGTTGCTCCCGTTTTCTTTTTTCGCTGCTTTTCGCGCGGGAAAGAGAGCGAGCCGATGCTTTTGGAGCGCAAGCTCCCCCGTGAAACGGTCCCGTATATTTTCATCGGTCTTGCGGTGATCATCGCGGCGGCGTACGTCAACTCCTTTATCGTGAGCGCGTTCGGTCAAAGCTCCTTTTCCGAGGAGATGCTGTGGGGGCAGGACGTCAGCGCCAACTATCAAGTGATATTGATGCTGTTCACCGTGGCTGTTGTGCCCGCCTTCGTAGAGGAGTTTTTGTTCCGCGGACTGATCCTTTCCAATCTGTTGCCCTATGGGCGCACGACCGCGATCTTTGCAAGTGCGCTTCTTTTCGGTGTGATGCATCAGAATGTGGAGCAGCTGCTGTATGCTACCGTGGCGGGGCTTGTGCTTGGATATTTGTACGTCAAGACCAGATCGATCTGGGTCTGCGTGTTGCTTCATTTTGTCAATAATTTTCATTCGGTCTTGCAAACCGTCCTCTTGCAGCGTTTGAGCGAAATGGTGGCAAATGCCGTGATCGGCGCGTTGCAGGGCGTGATCTTTGCCGTCGGCTTGCTTTCGGCGATCCTGTTGCTGCTGCGGCAGCCCGATCGACGCGCCGAGCTGCTGAAAACGGGTACCTTTGAGCTTGATCTGCCCGCCGATCCCGAGTACGTCGCCGAGGAAATCCCCTTAAAGCGGCGCGTGAGGTTGTTTTTCTCGATCCCTATGATCGCGTTTTTCGTCGCCTGCGTCATTCAGATGGGGGCGATGATCTTGCTTGCGGCTCTTGTGCTTTGAGGTGATATGATGATGCAAAATAAAGAAAAGTCCCCGAACGGTATGCAGAAACAGCGGGAATTTGATCTTGCTGCTATGCAAATGGCGCTTGGTGAAGCACGCGCGGCAGCAGATGAGGGCGAAACGCCGATCGGTGCAGTGCTTGTTTGCGGCGAACGGGTGATCGCCGCCGCACACAATCAAAAGGAAACGAGAAATGACGTCAGCTCCCATGCCGAGATCGAGGTGCTGCGCACAGCGGGGCAGGAAAGGGGAGATTGGCGCTTGTCTGACTGTACGCTTTACGTGACGTTGGAGCCCTGCCCTATGTGCGCGGGGGCGATCCTGGCGGCAAGAGTAGGACGTGTGGTCTACGGTGCAAAGGATCCCGTCGCGGGCGCGATGGGCAGCGTGATCGATCTTCCGCGTTACCCCTTGGGCGCACATCCCACCGTCGAGGGCGGCGTGATGGAGCAGGCAAGCAGGGATCTGCTGCAAAGCTTTTTTCGTGCCCGACGGGAGGAAAAATAAAAGCCGCGCCCTGTAAAAACGCGAAAGCACTTGAAGTTTGTCAAAAAATGTGATATACTATAACAAACTTTCCTTAAAAGAGGTAAAAGACATGAAAGAGATCGCTTCTGTTGAAGATTTTAACAGCTGTATCAAAAGAGTCATTATTACAAAGGAAGAGATTGATGCCGCCATCAAAAAGGCAGGTAAAGAGATCGACCGGATCTATGACGGACGTCCGATTTTGCTTGTCAGCGTCTTAAAGGGCGCGTTTGTCTTTATGGCTGACCTGTGCCGTGCTATTTCGGTGCCGTGCCATATCGGTTTTATGTGTGCAAAAAGCTATTACGAGGGCACGACATCCTCCGGCGTGGTCAAGATCACGATGGATCTGGATCAGGACGTCAGCAAGTACCACGTCGTTGTGGTAGAGGATATCATCGACACGGGCAGGACGCTGAGCGATATCGTCAAGCTCCTGAAATCAAGAGATCCGCT
>JAGAMJ010000026.1 GCA_017624795.1 Clostridia bacterium | reverse complement strand
CGTTGATCATCTCCAGATCCTTGGCGGTCAGCTTATAGCCGCTTTCAATGCGCAAAATGTGATCGTTGATACGATGTACTCCTGCCGAAACGCGCTCTGCCTGATGCTCGTGCTTGGTCACGTCCTCGATGATCTTGCCGTCGGCAAGCTCGACGATACGGTCTGCATAGCGCTCGGCAAAGTCGCGGTCGTGCGAAACGATCAGCCCAAGCTTGGTTTTGGAAAGCTCCTTCAACGTGTCAAAAATTTGCTTACCCGTATTGGAGTCAAGCGCGCCCGTCGGCTCGTCTGCCATGATGATCTCGGGGTCCTTGACAAGCGCACGTGCGATCGCCACACGCTGCTTCTGACCGCCCGAGAGCTCATTGGGCTTACGCTTGGCATAATTGAGCAGGTCGACCTGTTCAAGGATACCGTTCACAGCTTCGTCGGTCGCCTTCTTGCCCTGCAATTCAAGTGCAAGACCGATGTTGGCACCCACGGTGAAATCGTCCAGAACGTTGTACTCCTGGAAGATAAAGCCGATGAAGGTGTTGCGGTAGGCGTCAAAATCAGAGCCGACAAAATCGTTTGACGATTTGCCCTTGATGATAAATTCGCCCCCGTCGTAGCTGTCAAGACCGCCCATGACATTCAGCAGGGTGGACTTACCGCTACCCGATTTACCCAAGATAAATACCATGCCCGTTTCGGGGAAAGAGATGCTGACGTTATCAAGCGCCTTTACCTCCTCGCCCGTTTTGGAGCGATAGATCTTGGATACGTTACGTATTTCAAGCATATAGGTTTCCTCCTTTTGTTTGCTCTGCAATTGGCAGAGCCAATTGCAGAACAGAGGGCTAGCCCTCTGTTTTTTGTTTTCATTATACATCATTTCGCGCGCGTGCGCAAGAGGAAATGAAAATTTTTTAACTACCAATCGACCGCCTTTTGCATACTCTGTTAGAGAACAAAGGAGGCATCTATGAAGCACACACAAAGCAAGCGTGAAAGCCCACCCCCGCAAATTGCATTGAAGGAATCCCCTGCGCTGATCCGCGCGCTCGCCGCCGCATATGCAAGCGAGGCCGCCGGCATCAGCGATTACACCTACGGGCAGATCCTATTTGAGCCGTATCTGCCTGCCGTTGCCGAGATCTTTGGCACGTTGTCGCGCGTTGAGATGCATCACTATCTGTCCCTAGGCAGATTGCTTCGCGATCTTGGCGCCCCGCCCGCGCTGCACACAACAATCAAAGCCGCACCGTATCAGCTTAACGAGGACGCGGACTCCCACGCGCCCGTTTTGGCGCAGCGCGTCTTAAAAGACCGCATACGTGATGAGAAAAACGCAGCATCTCATTACAAATTACTGGCAAAGAACGCCGTGAGCGAGAAGACAAGGACGTTGCTTTCTTCTCTTGCCGAGGACGAACAGGATCACGCTGCCGTGCTGCAAACGATCGCGGAACGGCTGGCATTTTCCTGAAAATCTCACACCGTTTCAGGGGTAATTGAAAAAAGGGCAGATCCGCCACGTGGGATCTGCCCTTTTTTACACAAGGCAGGAAAAGCGCACCGCTTTTCGGCACATACTAACAGTGAACTTACCGAAAAGGAGTTAAATATGCTGAACAACAGAAAATGCGCCATCGTCGGTGTGGGAGACGTGGGCGCCACCACGGCTTTTTCCCTGATGCAAAGCGGACTTTTCAGCGAGCTTGTGCTGATCGATATTGACAAAGACCGTGCCGTCGGCGAGGCAGAGGATCTGGGACATGCCCTGCCCTTTTTATCCCCTATGGAGATCTATGCCGGTGGCTACCCCGATCTTTGCGATGCTGCGCTGATCATCATCACGGCGGGAGCAGCACAGCGATCGGGGGAAACGCGGCTGGATCTGGTGCGAAGAAATACCGAGATTTTTCGTACCGTTATCGAAAATATCTGTCAATACAACAAAAATGCCATTTTGCTTACTGTTACAAATCCCGTCGATATTCTGACCGAGGTCGCAAGGCGCTTATCGGGCTTTCCCACCGAGCGCGTGATCGGATCGGGAACCGTGCTGGACACCGCGCGCTTGAAGTTTTTGTTAGGGCAGCATTTGGGGGTAGACGCCCGTCACGTGCATGCCTTCATCATCGGAGAGCACGGGGACACCGAGCTTCCCGTTTTCAGCAGCGCGAATATTTCGGGCATCGATCTGGATCATTTCTGCAACGAAAACTGCCCCGAATGCCGCCATAGCGATCTGGAATCCCTGTTTGAGCAAACACGCGACGCCGCCTACCGCATCATTTCCGCCAAGGGATCGACCTATTACGCCATCGCCGAAGCGGTGCGACGCATCGCGACCGCCATTTTTCGGGACGAATCTGCCATTTTGCCCGTATCGGTTTCTGTGAACGGCACTTATAACTTGCGGGGGCTGTCACTCAGTCTTCCCTGTATTCTTGGAAAGGGCGGCGTGCGGCGCATATTGGAAATTCCGCTTTCGGAGCAAGAGGAACGTTTGTTGCGACATTCGGCGAAGCGTATGCATGCCGTTTTGTCCGAGATCGGGTTTGCACACGACTCTCTGCAAGTATGAAAAACGCCTTGCGCGGTCCGCTCGGGATTGCGCAAGGCGTTTTGTGATACAGATCAAGTTTATTCTGCATAGCCCGCGCGGCGCAGAGTGCCAAGCACGGCGGGCGCCGCATTTTTGACGGTCAAGCGAAGCGTCGGATACTGCCCTGCCGCCACAGAAAAGAGCTCGTGGGCAAAATCTCTGCCGACCTCGTCGATATCCGAGAAATTCAACTCCGCGGTGCGGAAATCCTTCAAAGCGGAAAGCAGTCTGCGCGCTTCGGAACGGGAAATGGGAAAATCGCCGCCGAAAAAGCGCGCCACAGGGATCTCCGTATGTACGAAGCCCTCCTCGGGATCAATATACGTTGCCATGACCTCACCAAGCTCACGCGTGGAGTCGTTGCCGAGTGCCATCTGCACCGCCGTGCCACGGAAGCGCTCACCGCCGCTTTCCCCGTCGTCGTCCTCCGCATTGGGGGTAAACAGCTGATAGTCGGAACGGATCGCGAAATGATCCATCAGCCGCGAGGTGAAGAAAATGCCCTCGCCCGCGTGGGTATCGGGTGCGGAGCTATACCCGCCGGCGTAAAGCAGCGATGCCGCCTCGGCAACGGTGGGAGTTTCGCCGTTTGCGTCCCTTTGATCCTGTTGAATACGGCGGAAAATACCGATGCCGTTATCCAGAATACCGATAATGGTGCAAAGGCGGCTGCGATTGACCACGCAAACGATAGCCGATGCCTTGGCATGCTCCAAAGCGTTATTCATCATCGCGGTAAAGGCATAGCGCCAGATCTTTTGCACGTTCAAGGGCAGCTCGGCAAGCAACGGCGCGATATCGCGGCTGAACATACGGTCCTCGGAGTGCTCACGCGTGGTGTCCACGGTAAAGCGAGTGGTCTTATACAGCACGCGGTAAGGCATGGATCCCCCCACGCGCTCCAGCTCACCGTTATTTTGCAGGGTATTGATGTAGTTGTAAACAGTGGAACGGGAAATCGAGAACGCCTCCATCGTGGCGTCCACAAAATCGGGATTCTCGTCATAGATCTGCTGCAACAAAAATTTTTCAGCCGCAAGGCGCTGTTCCTTTTTCATATATCGGCCTCCTTTTTCGACAAAATCTTCTTCTTTTTCAGTATACCTTCGATTTTCCATTTTGTCAATATATTTTTCCAATTTTCAAAATTTCTTTTCCATATTTTTCTTTTCTTTTGACCGATCATTTTATAATTTCACTTCTTTTTTACAAAAGGGCAAAAAACAGAGAGGCGCGCCATCAAAGCGCGCCCCCGTGAAGTCTTTTTCTTGAATGACTTACTTGGTCATACCGTTCTCGTAGGACTCGATCATCTTCTTGACCATCTGGCCACCGATGCTGCCTGCCTGACGAGCGGTCAGGTCGCCGTTGTAACCCTGCTGAAGGTTCACACCGACTTCGTTTGCTGCCTGCATCTTGAATTGCTCAAGTGCCTTCTTGGCTTGCTTGTTTGCCATTTTCGTTTCTCCTTCGCCCGTGCTGCCATCGATCGAGCATCATCTGCTGACACGCGGCGTCTGCGGGCTTTATCTATATTCAAGAGCGCGCAACGCCCGACGGCTTTGCCGCAACCGTCGGGCGCTGCGCCCAACTGTTGCTTTTGCGCGACCGTTTCGCACGGTGTTTCGCGCTCCGAATATATTGTGTGTAACAATTCAAAACTTATGTTTGGCAATTTTTATGTCGGCTTTTTGACACTTTTTTCATACACCTTCACGCTCAAAATCGGGATTTTCGAACAAAATAAAATAATATTTTAGAAAGCATTGACAAATCCTGTGAAAAGCGATAAAATGAATGTACCTATATATACGCGCGTACGACGCGCGCGACGCGCGAAAGGAGCGGCAGTTAAAATTGAAAAAAACGTTTAGTATAATAACCACCGCTCTGCTTGTGGTCGTGCTGCTTCTTGCGGCGGCCTTGGTGGGCGTGCGGCTATTCGGCATTACACCCTACACGGTGCTTTCCGGCTCTATGGAGCCGACCTACCACGTGGGCTCGCTCATTTACGTAAAGAAAGTCGAGCCAGCCGACTTAAAGGTCGGCGATCCCTTGACCTATGTGATAGAGGGCGGCACGGTCGTGACACACCGCATCGTAGATATCATGCAGGATCAGGATGATCCGACACAGCTCCGCTTTAAGACCAAAGGCGACAACAACAAAATTGAGGACGGCTTACCCGTGCACAGCAAAAACGTGCTGGGCAAGCCCATACTCACCATACCGCTGCTTGGATACGTCGCACACTTCATACAAACACCGCCGACAAGCTTCCTTTCGATCGGCATTTGTGTGGTGATCGTGCTGCTGACCTTCCTGCCCGATCTGATCGACAGGATCATGGGCGAGGGCGACGCCAAGCCACCGGGTGAACAAACCTGCGCGCAGGACATGGCCTTTGAGGGCGCGTGCGAAAAACCGTGCTGCCCCGATCAAGAAAGCGCGCCGAACGCCGAGGACGACGGCAGACCGCCGCCCGAGTGACAGAATCCCAAGGCAAATAAACTCGTGGAACAAGCCATACGGCTCCAAAAATAAATCAATAAATTCTTTAAGGAGGAATTTGAAATGAAAAAGAAGCTTTTGATCGTCGTATCCCTAGTCCTTGCAGTCGCCGCCATCGTTACGGCATCCGTGATGGGCACCATCGCCTACATGACCTCGGCATCCAAGGTATCGAACGTGTTTACCGTCGGTGACGTGTACATTACCCTGGACGAGAGCGCGGTGAACCCTAACGGCACGCTTGTCGAAAACGGCGGAAGAACGGACCGCAACAGTTACCACCTGATGCCCGGTGAGACCTACATCAAGGACCCCGCCATCACTGTGCGTGCAGACACCGAGGTCTGCTACCTCTTCCTGGTGACCAGAAACCAGATCACCGCCATTGAGGCAAATGCAAACGGTGAGCAAACGGGCAAGCCCACCATGGCCGAGCAGATGTACGAAAACGGCTGGGCGATCTACAAGGACACCACCGTAGGCTCTCGCGTATGGGTCTATTGCGGCACGAAGGACAACATCAACGGCAGATACGACGCAGAAAACCCCACCAACCAATACTACACGCCCAAGGCAGTTTGCGGCGCAAGCGTCACTCCTTCCGATACCTCCAAGATATTCCAGGCCAGTGCCGACCCCGCTATGCGCATTCCGATTTTCAGCAACTTCTCCATCACCGCTGATAGCGAGATCAGTATCAAGCCGTACAGCGGCGCAGAGGTTACCATCAACGCCGTTGCCATTCAGGCAAGCAGCGAGTTCGGTGGGCTTTGCTCGCACGAAGCCATTGACAATGCATGGGCAGCCGTCATTGCACAGTATCCTTACATTCAGGATTAACGCAAGCAACTGATCGCCCACAAGGTAACACTAAAATAAACCTATGAAAGGAGGCCCCGAGAGCTGTGAAACACAAAAAGCTGATCTTTGCTATCATCGCGGCGATCTGCACCCTCGCCATTGGCATCGGTTCTACAATCGCATATTTCGCATCCGTTTCGGGGCCTGTCAAAAACACCTTTACCGTGGGTGACGTCGCGCTGACGCTGACAGAAACCACAGGCGAGGAATACCGCATGATCCCCGGCACCGCGATCAAAAAAGATCCGCTTGTCACAGTCGTCGGCGGCAGCGAGGAATGTTACGTTTACGTCAAGCTGGACCGCGCGAACGGGCTTGACGATTACGTGACCTACGCGCTTGCCGACGGCTGGACGCTGCTGGGTGGCTTTGACGGCGTATACTACCGCATGGTCGAGCACTCTGCGGTGGATAAGCATTACACCGTCCTGCAAAACGACGAAATGCTGATCAGGTCAAACCTGACAAAAGAAAAAATGGCGGCGATAGACGCAGCCGCCCTTCCGCAAATGAAGATCACCGCCTACGCCATACAGACGCTGGGGATCGAATCCGCGTCCGACGGCTGGTACAATCTTTTGGCTAAATATGGAGAGTAACCGACAATGAAACGACTGAAACTGAAAAAATTGCATATCGTTGCCATCGTTTTGGTGCTTTCTGTTGCCATGATCGCCGCGGCGGGCACCACGATCGCGTACTTTACAGACGAGCGCGAGGTCACAAACGTCTTTACCGCGGGTAACGTCTACATCTCCCTGACCGAGGCGGCAGTCAAGAACGACGGCACGGGTAACCTCATCGAGGATACCGAAAATCCGCGCATACAGGGTGTTTCGATCGACTCTACCGAGGACGTCAGGCACAATTACGGCACGCTTTACCCCGGCAAGACGATGTACAAGGACCCCACGATCAAAAACACCGGTGATGATCCCGCCTGGATCGCCGCCAAGATCATCGTCACCGACGGCGTCGGCGACATCAACAAGCTTTACGGCTTCGAAAACAGTGAGTACATTGACATTCTTGAAATGTTTTCGGGCGGTCTTTTCAACCAGACCATGCACGTGGGCGTGTGGAAAAGCTTTGAAAACGCCTACTACAACGATCATTTCGCGATGGTGCAGGTGCCCGATGCGGCAAACGGTGTTTACGAGTTTTACATATTTGTCCTTGATCAGTGCGAAAAGGACGAGGAGGTAGAGCTTTTTGACACCATGACCATTTCCGGTGAATTTACCAACTCGGACATGCAGGAGCTCCGCGAGCTTGAAATTACCGTACAGGCATTTGCCGTACAGACCTTTGGCTTTGAGAACGCATACTTTGCCATGACCGGCGCATTCCCCGAGCATTTCGAAAAGCTCGATTAGGCAAGAGGGACAAACCCGAACTCGCCCTGAAGCCTGAATTTTCAGTGCTTTCGGCACTTGCCTCGCTTGCAAAGTCGATTAACAAATTGATTTTTTGACCAACGCTTTCAGAAAGGAGGTAGGAACGATGAACGCGACGAAGAAAAAGATCATTGCGACCTGTGTTGTCATGATCATAACCGTTATGACCTTTATATACAGCACCTTTGCGTACTTTACAGATTCCACTGTGAACGACTATAATACGATCACCGCGGGCTCGACTTCGGTTCAGCTCATAGACGTTACCTACCAATACGGAAGCGATGATCCGGTCGCCCCGGGGACACCCATCAAAATATTCCCCGGCTATGAGGTCAGAAAGACGATTACCGCGCGCAACTCCGGTAAGCTGCCGATGTACGTGCGCGTCAAGCTGACCCCTGAAATTACACTTGCAAACGCTGCTCGCGGCAGAGAGGCAGAAATCGACACCTCTCTTGTGAGCTATGACATAGACGAAATGAATTGGACGCTTCACACCGACGGCTACTATTATTATAACCACGCGCTGACCACAGATCAGGAAGCACCGCCCTTATTCACCAAGGTCAAATTCAGTGAGAGCATGGGCAACCTTTACAAGGACAGTACCATTCATTTTACCGTCCGCATTCAGGTCGTTCAGGCAAATGGCAACGGCGACAGTGCCATTGAGGCACACAGCTGGTCCGACCCTCTCACAAAGGGAGGTGATTCGTGATGCCAAAGCAAAAGAGCTTCCCCAAAAGACTGATCGCCTTTTTGCTCACGGTTGCAACCCTGCTGACCGTCGTCCCCCTTGGCGTATTCGCTACGGAAACGACTGATCTTGAAACCGACCGTGACATCGCCAACGTCATCATTCTTCACAACGGCGCGGAGATCTCTTCCCTCACGCTTGCCGAGAACGGAAAGGAAACCCTGACCGCGCTCGTCACACTCGGGCATTACGACTCCCTCGCGTGGCAGATCCGTATCCCCGATACCGAGGAATGGGTCAACATTTCGGGCAAGAACGGTAAAACGCTGGACGTCACCTATGCGCTTGTCGGCAGTATGCTGAACGCAAGCGGACGCGCGCATCTGCGCCACGTCGTGAAAAGCGACGAAGCGGTATTTGAAAGCAAGCCCGTTGAGGTGATCCTTTCCTACAACACGCCCGAGGGTGCGGAAAGCGCACTCAACGCCGGCAGCACCGTGTTTGCTATGCGGCGTCTTGCCACGGCAAGCGAGGGCGGCACAGGCGACGCGAGCGATAGCACGCACGAGCTGGTATCCAT
>JAGAMJ010000025.1 GCA_017624795.1 Clostridia bacterium | reverse complement strand
CTTGGATTTAGTCCCGCTCAAAGCGGGGTATACGTAACAGATACATGGCTGGCAGGCCAACAAAAAGCGCACTTGTGCGTAGCAAGTAGTATTAGGGCTATGCCCGAAACTGAAATACCACCCGCTATGGCGGGTGGATATTTATTTTTTGTGTGATAAAGGCAAAACACCCCAAAACGGATACCGTTTTGGGGTGTTGTTGGATTTTTGCGCCGTTACTTGTCGTAAGACGGGTTAAAGGTGTAGAAGTTTTTGGCGTCCAGATTGTCCTGCGCGATGCGCAGCGCATCGCCGAAGCGCTGGTAGTGCACAAGCTCGCGCTGGCGCAGATACTTGATGGGATCGCGCACGTCGGGATCGTCGACCATACGCAGGATATTGTCGTAGGTCACGCGCGCCTTTTGCTCGGCGGCAAGGTCCTCATTCAGGTCCGCGATCACGTCGCCCTTGACGCCGACGTACTTCATATCAAAGGGCACGCCCGACGCCGCAACGGGATATAGCCCCGTCGTGTGGTCAACGAAATAGATATCCATTCCCGCTTTTTTGATCTCCTCGGGTGTGAGTCCCTGCGTGAGCTGATAGAGGATCGCGCCGATCATTTCCAGATGCGCAAGCTCCTCTGTGCCCACGTCGGTCAGGATCCCGCGCACCTTGTCATAGGGCATCGAATAGCGCTGGTGCAGGTAACGCATCGAGGCGGCAAGCTCGCCGTCAGGACCGCCCAGCTGGCTGATGATGATCTTGGCGTAGTTTGCGTTGGGGTTTTTGATCTTCACGGGATATTGCAGCTTTTTGTCATAGGTCCACATAATTCAGTTCCCCTCCTTTTCCCAGGGCCAGGGGCCGTCTGTCCATTCCCATTTTTGGTCGTTGTGGTTGCTGTAAAGCGTCAACGGTCCGAACTTTTCCTCAAATTCGGCTTTCAGCATATGGGCGATCTTGTGGTGCTCCTGATAGTATTTCATCGCCTTTTTGCTTTGCGGATAGGCGTCCAGATAGAGCGCGACCTCGTAGAGCGCAAAGTCCTCGGCTTGGATCTTGTGCAAGAGCGCGGAGCGCTCGCTTAAATTCATAGCGTTATTCATTTGATCCTCCTTGCGCCAAAGAAGGGCTTTTCAAGCTCCATAAAGACAGTGCCGCGGCGAAGCCCCTCGTCGGGGGCGTAAAGCCCCTGAAAGCTCTGGCAGGGTGCATAGACCATGGCAAGCGATTTGCCCGTCAGGCACTGGTCAAACGAGCCGCCCGTGCCATCAAGGGGGCAGGTGCTGCCAAGCGGTGGCATGGTGGTGTTGTTTTGATCGTTCACGTTTGTGATCTCCTTTTTGGTTTGGGTTGAGCAGTGACTGCTCACTGTCAGTATATGTCAAAAAAAGTGTTTTGAGCCGTGATTTCTTACCTTGTTTCTTCACGCGCACGTGATTATATAATAAACATCATAAAAAAAGATAGAAAATACTCGAAAATCGCTTGACAAATGGGGGCGTTTGTGATATGATAATAACGCAAATAAAAAGGCCCTTGCGACTGACGGGATACGTGGTCTACCACGGTGGAGCAGGGGACTGCTGCGGGCGGTGCCCGCGCCGACCGTCTGGGCACACGAACCGTTTGGGGTTAGTGCGCCTTTTTTCGTTTTGCGGACAGTGCGCTGCAAGCCGCTCCGTAAAAAATCAAGTGAGGGGGAAGAAAAATGAGCAAAAAAGTAGGTATTCTGATGGGAAGCGACAGCGACCTGCCGATCGTCCGCAAGGCGACCGATATGCTGGACGCGCTTGGCATTCCTTATGAGGTACACGTGTATTCGGCACACCGCACACCCGTTGAGGCAGCCGAATTTTCAAAAAACGCGCGTGAAAACGACTTTGGCGCGATGATCGCCTTTGCGGGTATGGCTGCCCATCTTGCGGGTGCCGTTGCCGCAAACACCACCCTTCCCGTGATCGGCGTGCCCTGCAAGTCCTCGAACCTCGACGGGCTTGACGCGCTGCTTTCCACCGTGCAGATGCCCACGGGTATTCCCGTGGCGACGGTCGCCATCAACGGGGGCGGAAACGCCGCGCTGCTGGCGGCGCAGATCCTTGCCACCGCCGACGACGTGCTTGCCGAGAAGCTGATCGCAAAGAGAAAAGCCGATGCCGCCAAGGTGCTGGAAAAGGACGCGGCTGTGGCTGCTGAATTTAACAAGTAAACAAATTTTATCTAAAATACAAGGAGAAAACAAAATGAAACTCGTTTACACCGGAAAGACCAAGGACGTATTTGCTCTGGACAACGGAAACTACCTGCTGAAATTCAAGGACGATTGCACCGGCAAGGACGGTGTGTTCGATCCCGGCGAAAACAGCGTGGGCCTTACCATCGAGGGGGTTGGCGACGTTAACCTTCGTATGTCGATCTACTTCTTTGAAAAGATCAATGCCGCGGGCATTCTGACGCATTACGTCAGCGCCGATCTGAAAAACACCACCATGGAGGTCAAGCCCGCCAAGGTGTTTGGCAAGGGGCTTGAGGTCATCTGCCGCTATAAGGCGGTCGGCTCCTTCTACCGCCGCTATTCCGATTACTGCACCGAGGGGCAGGACCTGCCCGCTTACGTGGAGACCACCTTCAAGAACGATGCCAAGGGCGACCCGCTGGTCACCAAGGACGGTCTGGTGGATCTTGGCGTGATGACCGCAAAGCAGTATGACGATCTGAAAGCAATGACGCAGGCGATCACCAAGATCGTTGCAGACGACTTGAAGGCAAAGGGGCTTGATATGTACGATATCAAGTTCGAGTTCGGCTACGATGCCGAGGGCAACGTGATGCTGATCGACGAGATCGCCTCGGGCAATATGCGCGTTTATAAGGACGGCGAGTATGTTGATCCCATGACGCTCAACAAGCTTTTCTTCGCCTAAAAATCGCGTATAACTTCGTTGCTCCTCAAAAGCGGCTCGACGTACGCTTTGTACGCCTTCGCCTTGCTTTTTCCGGTGCGCCTCGTTCTCCGCGTTTTTTAGGCGAAGATGTAGGTCACGGAATGGAATAACCAAGTAAAAATGCCTTGCCTCCGATCGGGGGCAAGGCACAACCTGTATTTAGAAAACTTTTTGAAGACTCAAAAATCATCATAGAACGCTGTAAAGGAGCGAAAAAATGGATCACAAGAATTCTCATTCCGCAAGCTACGCCGCCGCGGGCGTGGATATCACCGCCGGCTACAAGGCGGTCGAGCTGATGAAAAAGCACGTTGCCCGTACCAAAAACGAGGGGTGCCTTGACGACGTTGGCGGCTTTGGCGGCTGCTTTGGCTTGCCTGTTGCAGGCATGGAGGAGCCCGTTCTGGTTTCGGGCACCGACGGCTGCGGCACCAAGGTGAAGCTCGCTATTCTGATGGATAAGCACGACACCATCGGTATCGATGCCGTTGCGATGTGTGTCAACGATATTATTTGCGTGGGCGCAAAGCCGCTCTTTTTCCTGGACTACATCGCTTGCGGCAAGAACGTGCCCGAAAAGATCGCCGAGATCGTTTGCGGCGTTGCCGAGGGCTGTGTGCAGTCGGGTGCGGCGCTGATCGGCGGTGAAACTGCCGAGCACCCCGGGCTGATGCCCGTGGAGGACTACGACCTTGCGGGCTTTGCCGTGGGCGTTGTGGATAAAAAGAAGATCCTGAACAAGGACCGCATGGCAGAGGGCGACATTGTGATCGCGCTGCCCTCGACGGGTATCCACTCCAACGGATTTTCGCTGTGCCGCAAGGTGTTTAACATTGATAACAACGATCCTCTGCTTTACGAGAAGCGCGACGAGCTTGGCGGCAAGACCATCGCCGAGGCGCTGCTCACCCCCACCAAGATCTACGTGAAGCCCGTTCTTGCGCTGCTGGAAAAGGTCGACGTAAAGGGCATTTCGCACATCACGGGCGGCGGATTTTATGAGAATATTCCGCGCTCGATCCCCAAGGGGCTCACTGCCAAGATCGACAAGGCAGCCGTCAAGGTCCTGCCCATCTTCGATCTGATCGCGAAATTCGGCAACATTCCCGAGCGCGATATGTTCAACACCTATAATATGGGCGTTGGTATGAGCATCGTGGTGCCCGCAAATGAGGTCGACACCGCTATTGCGGTGCTTGCCGAGAACGGTCAGGACGCTTACGTCATCGGCGAGATCGTCAAGGGTGACGAGGGCGTGATCCTTGCATAATGGGTGACGCTATGAGCAAAAAGCGTATTGCCGTATTCGTTTCGGGCGGCGGCACCAATCTGCAAGCGCTGATGGACGCCCAGGACAAGGGCATTTTACACAGTGGCGAGATCGTGCTGGTGGTCGCCAGCAACCCCACCGCCTACGCGCTTGAACGCGCGGCGAAAAAGGGAATTGCCACCGCCGTTGCGTGGAAGCGCGAGCTTGGCTCGCAGGAAGCGTTTGAGACGGCGATCTCGAAGGAGCTGGAAGCGCACAAAATCGACTTGATCGTGCTGGCGGGCTTTATGAACATTTTGTCCGCGGATTTCACGCGGCAGTGGCCCGAGCGCATCATCAACGTGCATCCCGCGCTGATCCCCAGCTTTTGCGGCAAGGGCATGTACGGTCTTGCGCCCCACGTGGCGGCGCTGGAAAAGGGCGTGAAGGTCACGGGCGCGACGGTGCATTTCGTCAACGAGATCCCCGACGGCGGCAGGATCATCGCGCAAAGGGCGGTGTACGTTGAGGAAGGGGACACCCCCGAGATCTTGCAGCGCCGCGTGATGGAGCAGGCGGAGTGGATCATTCTGCCCGAGGCAGTGGAAACGGTCTGCGCTAATATGTGATCGTCGAAAAAGCACGTATTGCGGCGTTGCTCCTCGAAAGCGGCTCGACGTACGTTTTGTACGCCTTCGCCTTGCTTTCTGCGGTGCGCCTTGCACTACGCACTTTTTCATAGATCACGGCAAAAACGGAAGGGGACACCGTCCCCCACAAACCCACAAGGAGAACGAAAATGAAAGTTTCGACTATCGCAAATGAATTAAACTCCCTCGCCTATCACGGCAGAGGCATTATGATCGGCAAGAGCGCCGACGGCAAGAAGGCGGTCACCGCCTACTTTATCATGGGCAGAAGCGTCAACAGCCGCAACCGCGTGTTTGTCGCCGAGGGCGAGAATATGCGTACCAAGGCATTTGACGAAAGCAAGATGGTGGACCCCCATCTGATCATCTACTATCCCGTGCGCGTGCTTGGCAACAAGACCATTGTCACCAACGGCGATCAGACCGACACCATTTACGACCTCATGGACAAGCAGATGACCTTTGAGCAGGCACTGCGCACCCGTGAGTTTGAGGACGACAAGCCCAACTTCACCCCCCGTATTTCGGGTATTATCCGCTTGGAAAGAGAGGGCATGAACTACGCGATGTCCATTCTCAAAAGTGCCGAGGGCGACGACAGCTCCTGCGAGCGCTTTACCTACGCGTACTCCAACCCCGTAGCGGGGCGCGCGAAGTTCATTCACACCTACAACTGCGACGGCGATCCGTTGCCCTCGTTTGAGGGCGAGCCCAAGACCTTGGAGCTGCCCGATATGGACATCGACGCGCTGACCGACCTGATCTGGAAAAACCTCAACGAGGACAACAAGGTTTCCTTGTTTGTGAGATATATCGACATCGCCACGGGCGAGAGCGAAACGCGCATCGTCAATAAGAACGTGTAAAGTCTATTTTTGGGGTGTTGCTCTCCCCAAAATGTTCGCACATAGGTGCAAGTTGTTTGATAAAAAGCCTCCCTTGTGCAAAGGGAG
>JAGAMJ010000024.1 GCA_017624795.1 Clostridia bacterium | reverse complement strand
GGATCTGGCTGCTTACGCGGCAGAAAAGGGCTTTGAGCTTTATCCCGATTTCGATTTTGTCTATACAAGCCGTCCCGACGGCGGAAGCAAGGTCGATATGAAGAAAAACGCTGCCCGTACCATAGACAACCGCTATACGGCCAGACGCGTTTATTCTGCTACTCAGCAGTCGGTCGTCAGCTACTATCAGATGGTCCTTTCCCCTGATACGTATAGCAAGTTCTATGAAAAGCTGGGCAAACGGTACGCAAAATATGAGAATGCGACAGGCATCTCTCTTGCGTCCTTCGGTAACGCGCTGAACTCGGACTTTGACGAGAACAAGACCGTGCTGCGCGAGGAAGCCAAGGAATACGTTCTTGAAGCGCTTGCATACTTCGGCAAGGATTACGACGTGATGCTGGACGGTGGCAACGCCTTCACTTGGGGTTATGCCGACCATATCCTTGGCGTTCCGCTTGAATCCAGCCGTTATAATTACGAATTGAACACAGTGCCCTTTATGGGCGTGGTGCTTCACGGCTACGTGGAGTTTGCGGGAACACCCTTCAACGAAAAGGGCAATATGCGTTATGCTATGTTGAAGGCGATGGAAAGCGGCGCGTCGATCTACTTCGTCCTTTCCTATGCAAACACCGAGCTGCTCAAAGAGGACCGTCTGCTTTCCGAGAATTACTCGGTCCGCTATGACATCTGGCAGAATCGCCTGGTCGAGGTCTATACCGAGCTGAACGCTGTTCTTGCAGACGTGCAGACCAAGTTGATCATCAATCACGAATTCCTTGACGGCAAGCGTGTGCCCGACGAGGATGAGTTGCTTGCCGATATCGCCGCCGAGGCGGAGAAAAAGGCAGCTGAAATTGAGGCAAAGATCGAGGCAGACCGCCTGGCAGCGGTCAAGAAGCTGGGCGCGAGCCGTGATATCGCGGTTGCCGCTGCGGGCAAGATCCAAGCGCTTATCGACTATCAGGCAGTGCTCAACGGCGAGCGTGCTTCTCAAAATCCTCAAACCGACCTCAAAAACAGTTGGATCAAGGTGCAGGGAAGTGAGCCCACCGCCGCCGATATTGCGCTCTTCCAAAAGAACTTTAAGACCTATATCGTTGATAACTACCTGAATCTGTGCAACAACCAAATGAAGGCAGCGGGCTACCTGCTGCAAGCCAGAAACGCATACAATTACCTTGTAAGCGTTAACGCCGAGGCCGCGGTGATCACGAAGGCGGCAATGGGTGTTGAGCAAGCAGGGGCAGCATATTTGGCGTTGGTAAGCTCCATTGAGGGGCGTACGGCAACCCTTGCTGCCGATGCGCTGAGCGAGGCGGTGCAAACGCCCGCGCAGCTGGTTGCAAAAACAGTGCTTGCAGGAACTGATGCTGACGTTCAATACGTGGAGGCAGGCGATCTGCAAAAGTACATTCTCGGCGCTTCCACCGATGAGGGTGTTGCCGATCTGAACAACACCAAGTATGCAGGCATCGGTGCGAAGGCACTGTACAAGGCGTATCTTGATCTGTTCCAACAGACCGCACACATCGATGATCCGAACACCGAGGCTGTTGAAACGATGGAGGATATCGTGAAGGGTACGGGCTCGGTGACCTTGGACGACGGAAGCGTCTTGAAGGAAAGTGGCAATAACAGCAATACCGACAGCGATACGTCCAATACCACTTCCAATGAAAAGACCTTTGATAAGTACGCCATTGATAATAACATCGTTCTTGTCACCTACGGTGAATACAAGAAGGGTGAGGGCAAGCAGGCGTTCAAATCCTTGATCCTGAATTTCAACGATTACACGGTTCAAACCACCTTCAACGGCATCACCTATACCATTGAAGAGTACGGCTACGTCGTTATCTTACACTAAAAAGGGAGGTATTCAAAATGACAAATCAAGTCAACGCGGCTTCTGTCACCAAGGCAGCAAAGCCCGTCAAGAAAAAGAAGATCGCCTCCCTTGACCGCCGCAAGGCGCGGGCGGGTTGGCTGTTCGTGCTGCCCTTCGTTCTGGGATTTGTGCTGATCTACATACCGATCCTGATCGAATCTGTTCAGTATAGCTTCAATGTTTACAGGGTCCTTGATGACGTCGTCATTAAGGAGTTCGTTGGATGGAAAAACTATTCCGATGCGTTGTTTTCCGATGCTGATTTCGTGCAGACCCTTTTGACGGGTCTGCAAGAAATGGCGTTTGATATTCCCGCCATTCTGATCTTTTCACTGTTCGTTGCCGTCATTCTGAACCAAAAAATGGTTGGACGTGCAGCATTCCGTGCGATCTTCTTCCTGCCCGTTGTGCTTTCCACGGGCTTGATGGAGTCGATCCTGATGACCTCTCACGCCGAGGGCGGCGAGGGCATGGATCTGGGTATGGAGGAAAGCGCCGCTGACAAGATGAAATCTGCCATGGCGCTGGAAACACTCCTGATGAGTATTTTCGATGGGCTTGGATTTGGATCTGGCTTGGTCACCTATATCGTGACGGCGGTTCAGGAGATCGCAACGATCATCAACCGTTCGGGCGTGCAGATCCTGATCTTCCTTGCCGCACTGCAATCGATCTCACCCGCCATCTACGAATCCTGTCAGATCGACGGTGCGACCTCGTGGGAAACCTTCTGGAAGATCACGTTCCCAATGGTCAGCCCTATGATCCTGGTGAATGCGGTCTACACGATCATCGATAACTTTACAACCGACTCCAACTCGGTCATGATGAAGATCAACGCAACTTACCAAACGAATATGCATATCAGCTCCGCTATGGGTTGGATGTATTTCTTGCTGGTGCTTGTGATAGTTGGATTGATCGCGGCAATTTGCTCCGCGTTCGTCTTCTATCAGAGAAGAGACTGAGAAAGGAGGGAGATCACATGACTCAAAATATAGATAGAAAGCCGCAAGTGAAAAAAGAAACCAAAAATAAGATCCGTGTAGAGTTTGAACGCACCGCGTTGAAGGATCGCTTGAAGGCGAAATACGTTTCCGCATTCTTTTTGAAGCGTGCTCTTTGGTATATTTTTCGGTTGCTTTTGCTCATCGGCATTGCTTTTGTGATATTGCAGCCCTTCTACACCTTGATTTCCAAGTCGCTTATGGCTCCTCAGGATTTCGTAGATGCCTCTGTCGTAAAGGTGCCCCGCCATCTTTCAATGGGTATTTACAGGGCGATCATCGTTGACGTTCAATATTTTAAGTTCTTCTTTACGACGCTTGGGCTTTCGCTTGCTTGTGCGTTGTTGCAGACCTTTGCCGCTTGCCTTGTGGGTTACGGACTTGCTAAATTCAAGTTCCGCGGCAATAAGATCGTGTTCTTTGCGGTCATTTTGTCCTTGGTCATTCCTCACGGCACGCTGCAATCTGCGATCTATTTCCATTTCAGCTACTTTGATATTCTTGGCATCCTCAAATTCTTCTCGGGTGGTGCCAGAACGGGTATTGTGGGAATTGACAGCATCTTGTCCAAGATCCATATCCTGCCTTGGCCCAAGGGTATCAATATGATGAACTCGATCATCCCGTTGATCCTGTTATCCATTTGCGGGTTGGCGTTCAAAAATGGTCTTTACATCTTTATGCTGCGGCAGTTCTTCCGCGGAGTGCCCGACGAATTGGAGGAGTCCGCATATCTGGATGGTGCCAATACCTTCCGCACCTTCTGGCAGATCATTTTGCCGCTTTCCATTCCGATGATGATCACCGTGTTCCTGTTCGCCTTCTGCTGGCAGTGGACAGATGACTTTTACGTCAGATTGTTCTACATCAGCGTGGATAAGCCAAGCTTGATGACTTATATGTCAGACGGTCTGCCGCTGTCCTTCGCATCGCTGATCACCTCGTACACCGAGATCACGCATCAGAGCGCGGATTACGTGCAGGCGATGAAATACGGCTGCGGCGTGATGATCTGCTTGCCACTGACGATCCTGTATTTGTTCTGCCAGAAATTCCTGGTACAGGGTATCGAGCGTTCGGGTATCGTTGGTTGATGTTACGCGCGATGCGAAAACGCTTTTGCGTGATGGCTTAAATCAATCGTTAATAAGCAATCAGCACCACACCGACGGTGCGATCTCCCTTGGAGATCGCATCGCACGGTGTGGTGCTTTCGTTATTGCAAAAAGTGCTTACGCTCGCAGCGCTTGCCAAAGCGCGTCGACGTCAGAAAGGGTATTGTAGCGTCCAAAGCTTACGCGCACCGCACCCCCATCGGGTGTGCCGAGTGCCTTGTGCGCCAGTGGCGCACAGTGAAGCCCTGCGCGCACGCAAATGCCCTTGGAGCCAAGATGACGCCCAAGCTCAGAGCTGGGAACCCCCTTTTTGTTGAATAGCAAAACCGATCCCACGTGATCGGGGGGCATACAGGCAAATATCGGGTAGCGTGAGGAGCCGCTCTGTTGCGGCGATGAATAGCTCGCGCTCTTTTTCGGCAAACGCAGCGGCATTTCCGTCCATCAAGGAACGAACCCCTTCCAGCAGTCCCGCAATCGACGGAGTGGGGAGCGTCCCTGCCTCAAAGCGTTCGGGCGGATCGCTTGGCATTTCGGCGGGCAGAGAGTCCACCCCACTGCCGCCTTCAAGCAGCGGCTTTGGGTAAAAAAGTTCGCCAAGAGCAAGAAAACCGCACCCCTGTATGCCGTAAAGCGACTTGTGTCCGGGGGCTGCCAGCGCATCGATCTGCATCTTTTGCATATCAATGGGCAAAATGCCGGCAGACTGTGCGGCATCGACGATCAGGCGAACGTCGTGCCTTCTGCAAAGCGCGCCGATCGCCGCGATGGGAAGCGATATCGAGCAGATGTTTGACGCGTGGGTGCAAACGAGCGCGCGTGTCGCGCGGGTGAGCTTGCCTTCAAGATGGCAAAGCAGCTCGCTTTCGGTAAGCCCCACGACGGGGAATACGTCAAAGGTGATCTTACCTTCTGCTGCAAGGCGGCAGATCGGGCGGCGCACGGCATTGTGTTCGAGCTCCGAGATCAGGACGTGATCGCCCTCCTGCAAAAAGCCCTTGATCGCCAGATTCAGGGCATAGGTGGTGTTTTGTGTGAATAAGATGCGTTCGGGTGCGCCAACGCCGAGGAAGGTCGAAAGCGCCTCGCGGCAAGAGTAGATCTGCTCGGCGGCGGCAAGCGCCAGGTGATGCGAGCCGCGGCCGGGATTGCCGCAATACTCGGTAAGGCACCGCAGTACCTCGGCGCTCACGCGACGGGGCTTGGGGAAGGTGGTGGCGGCGTTATCCAGATAGATCAAAGCTGTTATCCGCCTTTTCTGAAATATTGCGAAACAGAGATGCGCGCGGCGCGCAGTACGTTGCGCACGTTTGTTTCAAGCGACAAGGGATATTCGATGCCGTAGGCGCAGCCGCGGCGCGTTTGGGTGGGCGAGAGGGAAATGATCTCCACCGCGATCCCGTTTGAGGCAAGCACCCGTTGCGCCTTGATCGCCGCGGTCATAGAGCCGATGGCACCAACGCCCATTTCCTCGTTGTGATAGGGTATAGGCATGATCGCACCTCCTTTCAGTGTCATTATATGTCGACACTCTGTATTTTGCCTTGAAAACAGGCCCCCAAAAAGCAAAGAATAGAGATGAAAAACGCCCAAACGGGTTGACAAAAACCGTTACCTTGGCTACAATGAATATGATAGTGCAAACAAAGAAAAGGGGGGAAGGATCATGCTGAAAATTTTATTTGTCAAGATACGTGAAGCGTTGGTATCGGTTCTTCCCGTTACGGCGATCGTTTTTTTGATGAATCTGACGCCCCTTGTCCATTTCACTACACTTGAAGTGGCAACTTTTTTGATCGCGTCGGTCTTTTTGGTGATCGGCATCGGGCTTTTCAATCTGGGCGCGGATCTGGCGATGACACCCATGGGCGTTCAGGTCGGCTCGGGACTTTCTAAATCGGGCAAGGTCGGAATGCTCTTGTCGGTTTGCTTTGCGCTCGGCGTCCTGATCACCGTGGCAGAGCCGGATCTCTCGGTCCTTGCGGCGCAGGTCAGCGACGTGATCCCAAGCTGGCAGCTGATTTTGTTTGTCAGTCTTGGTGTCGGTGTGTTTTTGGTCGTTGCGGTGCTGAAAATTTTGACCAAGCTCGATCTTTCCCGTGTTCTGATGTTCTTTTATATGCTGCTTTTTGCCTTTGCCGCGCTGATCGCGGTACGGGGCAACAGTCAGCTGATGCCCGTCGCGTTTGATAGCGGGGGCGTGACGACAGGACCGATCACCGTGCCCTTTATCATGGCGCTTGGTACGGGTATCGCCGCCACGCTCGGCGGCAGAAACGCGGGCGAGAACAGCTTCGGCTTGGTGTCGCTTTGCTCGGTCGGTCCGATCCTTGCCGTGATCGTTTTGGGCGCGTTTTCAAGCGGAGAGATGTCCTACGTGCTGCCCGATTATTCGGTGGAGTCGCACCTTGGCATACATCTGATCGACACGGTGACGGACGTGATCGACGAGGTCGCGGCGGCGCTGGGTATGATCGTTGCGTTTTTTGCGATCCTGCAAGTGGTATGCTTGCGGCTTCCCAAGCAGAAGCTGCTACGCATAGGCATGGGTATCGTTTACACCTTTTTGGGGCTTGTCGTTTTCCTTTCT
>JAGAMJ010000023.1 GCA_017624795.1 Clostridia bacterium | reverse complement strand
GGGGGCTTTCTGTTTGGCTGCGGTGCCTGTCAAGCGCAAAGCGCTTGACCTAGGGAAAGAATGCTTTGCGTTCTTTCAGCGCAAGTCCACAGGACTTGGCGCGACGAATAGCCCACACCTTGTGTGGGCGTCCTAGCACCTTTTATATGTTATGAAGCCCACCCCATTTCGGGGTGGGCTTTTTATTTGGCTGCGGTGTGATATACAATGCTACGCATTGATGATATACACGCCGTTGGCGTGATGTAGCGCAGGAGTTCGAAACCTTAATGCAAAACACGCTTCTGCTTTATTTTTCGGCTTTTCGATAACAAAGAGGGGAGCTTCCGATCCCTTTCTTAAAGACCTTGCAAAAATAACTGCAATCGTTGAAGCCCACCTTAAATGCGATCTCGGTGACCGACAGGTCGGAGCTTCTTAAAAGGACCTTTGCTTTTTCTAAACGGTAAGCCAGAATATAGTCGGTGAAGCAGCAGCCGAAGGTCTTTTTGAAGGATCTGCAAAAGAAGCTATGCTCCATATGCAGCTCCTTTGCCGCGTCGCGCGAGGAAACGCCCGAAGCATAATGGGTGATGATATATTTCATCACGTCCTTGCCCAAATTCACGCTTTTCTGGGATCTTGTATTTCGCGAAAAGAATCCGTTTTGCTTCAAAACACCAAACAGCAAGGACATATTGCCGCTTGCGATCATTTCCCAACCCGTTTCCTTATTCTCGCAAGCGAGAAAGGCGTCCTCAATATATTTTTGCAAGCGCTCAGCGTGCTTGCTTTCGCCCTCGATCAGTCCTTTTGTGCAAATTGCCTGCGTTTCAAGCTCGTCCTGCAAGCATCGGTCGCAAAGAAGGGACAGATCAAAGCAAATGCAGTAATACGCTGTCGGCTCGGCTGATGAGGTGTGTGCCCGATGCAGCGCGTAAGGAGGGATCAGCAAAATATCGCCTTTTTTGATCGAATAGCTTTGGGAATCAATGAAAAAAACAGCCGAACCCTCGGTCATAGAGATCAGCTCGACCTCTTTGTGCTGATGGGTGATAACCTCTATGGTGCTGCTTGTAGAACGGCCCCTGTCGATGGCAAGGGGAATGGTGGTGTAGCGCTTTTTGAATTCGTCCCTGAACATTTTACCCTCTATGTCAATACAGTTATATTTTTGTGCGAAATTTTTATAGAAAACACGAATTAATTAATTTATAATTATATTATAAGCAATTAAAATACTTTTGTCAAGAGAGGGGAAAGGTATATGAAAAATGAGATCAAAAGCAAAGCCGCAATCGAACTGACGGAGCGCATTCTGCCGTTTTGGTTGAAGGGCAGTATAGACAAGGAAAACGGCGGTATTTTCACCTGCGCGGACGAGAAGGGCGAGCTTTACGGAAGGGAAAAAAGCGTTTGGTTCCAAGGACGTGCGCTCTGGACCTTTTCCAAGGCGTATACGCTGATCAAAAAGGATCCGCAGTATTTGGATGCTGCCAAAAGCTTGTATGAATTTCTTGGTAAATGCTCGGATACGGACGGTAGAATGTATTTTACCGTGACCGAGGACGGGCGGGGTATTCAAAAAAGAAGATACTATTTTTCCGAAACCTTTGCCGCTATCGGCTGTGCCGAATACTACCGCGCGAGTGGCGACAGCCGCGCGCTGATCGATGCAAGGCGCTATTTTGATATTGCCTACGACTGCTTTACGGGTGCAAGACCCGTTGCGCCCAAATTCAATCCCGAAACGGTGAGCAGCAAAGCGCTCTCGCCCGTGATGATCATGCTTTCCACCGTCCAAACGATGCGTGCCGTGGACGTGGAAAACAGGGAACGTTATGCAAAGATCGCGTCGGATTGCCTTGACGAGATCCTGCACGGCGGCTTTTTGACCGAAAAGGCACTGCTGGAAAGTGTATCAAAAGAGGGGAAGGCACTTGACACCCCGACGGGCAGGATCGTGAACCCGGGACATTCGATGGAAGCGGCGTGGTTCGTGATGCTGGAGGGGATACTGACCGACAACAAAGAAGCCATCGAGGCAGGCAAGCGCATCATTGATATCACGTATCCCCTTGGCTGGGACAAAAAGCACGGCGGCATCATTGCCTTTACCGACGTTGCGGGCAAGCCGCCCGTACAGCTGGAATGGGATATGAAGCTGTGGTGGCCGCAATGCGAAACGATGATTGCGGCGCGCCTTGCATATTTGCTTTTCAAGGAAGAAAAATATCTGCAAATGTATGAGGAGATCAA
Organism: Clostridia bacterium; assembly: GCA_017624795.1. Taxonomy (GTDB): domain Bacteria; phylum Bacillota; class Clostridia; order Oscillospirales; family CAG-272; genus Firm-07. The sequence continues at coordinate 13,016 of JAGAMJ010000023.1, read as the reverse complement.
GGCGTATTGCGAGCAGTATTTTGTGGATCACGAAAACGGGGAATGGTACGGATATCTGCACTACGATAACACCGTTTCCACGACGCTGAAGGGCAATATCTTCAAGGGTCCCTTCCACGTGCCGCGCTATTATATGATCATGGCGGCGATGGATGAGAGCGGTTCGATCGAGCCGTATGCAAAATAATGATACAGCGGAGGAGTAATATGAACCGTATACTGTTGATCACCGAAAGAGAAAACGATTTTGGTAACCTTTTGCAAAAAAACTGTGAAAGCGTTACCGTAATGACGCCCGATGCGCGTAGCTTTGATATCGATGCGTACGACGCGCTGTGCGTGCTTGGCGGCAATACCGAGGAAGGGATCACTTTGAACGCGCCGTTGCGTGTTTGTGTGGAAAAATTCCGCGCGACAGGCAAGCCGCTCTTTTGCGAATTCGTGCGATCCATAGCCAGCGCTTATATCGACGGAGTCCTGCACACCACGCATCACAGAATGGTGTTTGGCGGCAGAGATTTTTCTGTCGAAGGACTTGCCGTGGGCGACGTGCTGGATGGGCACGAGAACGACTGCATCAAATATGCGTTCGCTCCAAAAAACGTATACCCGATCCTGACGTATCACGATTACGTGTGCGCGCATTCGCATATTGAGATGAGCGATGAGGAGTACAGAAAGGGTTCTTGCGCGATGTGGAAGCAAGAAAATCTGCTCGTTTCCTCTTTCCGTCTGTGCAATTTCAGAAGAGCGCGCCTTGCACCGAGAAAAAGCTTTGAGGCATTGGTCGCCGCCATCGTGCGTTTCCTTGCGGGCGAGAACGTGGCAGTTGATTTCGAGCCGCCCGTTTGCAATTATGAAAAGAAGACGGTCGGCGGCGCCGCAGACGTGAAAGAGGCGGTGCAGCGCGGCGTAGATTGGTTCCACAACGCGCAGATGCTGAATGACAACGGCAGAAGTGGCGTTCAGGAGTGCTTTTCGCACCAGATCAGCGCCAAGGACGGCGTGCAAAAACGGGGCTCGCAGGTGCGAGCTGACTGCACGGCAGAGGTCGCGGGCGCATTTATGTTCCAAGGTTTGCTTTCGGGCGACGGCGAAAAGGTCCGTATGGGCGAAGAGATGCTCGACTTTATCTTTGACTATTTCCAGGTGAAGGAGGGCGAGCACAAGGGCATGGTGCGTTGGACCGAGGTCGCGTGGGAAACCTGCTATCAGGACGATGTGGCGCGCGTGCTTTTAGCACCGCTGCTTCGTCAGCATTTTGACGGTACGGTGCCGCATTTTGATGACATTTGCGCGGCTCTTGACTTCCTTGTGGATACCACCGCACCCGAGGGCGTTCGTGTGATGCGCACCGATCTTTCTACGATCAACGCAAGACGCGAAAAGATCATGTCCCCCGGCAGGGGATTGCCAAGCGCGCACTACAATGCTTATTATCACGCCGTTTTACTGCTTGCCTACCGCGTGGGTGGCGATAAGCGTTATCTTGAAGTTGCCGAGCGCGGACTTGGTCATTTAATGTCACTGTATCCCGAAACACGCCGCGAGCAAAGTGAAACGCAGGAAAATTGCCGTTTGCTTCTTCCGCTTGCTATTTTGTACGGGATCACGGGCAAAAAGGAGCATTACGAATGGCTGTGCCGCGTGATGGAATACCTCGATGCGCACCGCGATCCTTGCGGCGCCGTTCCCGAATGGGATACGGGCTACAAGGCGGCTTGTGCGCGCAATCATACGGGTGAGTGCGCCCTGCTGGCGAATAATGGCGATCCCGTGGTCGATCTGCTTTATTCCAACAACTGGTTGCCCCTCGGCTATGCATACGCATATATGGCGACAGGGGAGAAGCGGTTTTATGACGCTTGGTGCGCCATTGCATCCTTCCTGCTTTCCTGCCAGATCCATAGCGAGGATAAGCTGCTTGACGGCGCGTGGACACGCGCGTTCGACATTGAAAATTGGGAAAGCCACGGCGTGCCGCATGACGTGGGATGGGCACCCTGCTGCATTGAAACGGGCTGGACCGTGGGCGAGATCCTGGTGGGCTTCCAGTTTATGGAGCAGGTGGAAAAGATAAAATAAAGATACCAAAAAAGACCGACTCGCCGAGTCGGTCTTTTTTGATTTGAGGATCTTATTTGATTTCGATGATGCTCTCGTCCCACATATCGGGTGCGGCAAAGCCCATGAGGTTCACCATGGTAGCCGCTACGTTGGAAAGGCCGAAGCTGCCCTGGTCCGCCTTGACACAGTACTGCTTTGCGGCGGGGGTGTTGTCGTAGATGATGCAGGGAACGCGGTTCAGGGTATGGCTGGTCTTTGCCTTGTAGTTGCCTGCCTTATCCTGCTTGGGCGCGCCCTTCTTGTCGACCTCGTACATCTCGTCGGCGTTGCCGTGGTCAGCGGTGATCAGCGCGACACCGCCAAGGCGGTCGATGACGGGCAGCAATCTGCCAAGCTGAATGTCAAGTGCCTCCATCGAGCAGCGGGTGGCGGCAAGAGAGCCCGTGTGCCCCACCATATCGCCGTTGGGGAAGTTGACGCGCAGATACTTGTACGCGCCGCTCTCCAAGCATTCGATCAGCTTGTCGGTGATCTCGGCACACTTCATCCAGGGGCGCTGCTCAAAGGGAACGACGTCGGAGGGGACCTCGATATAGGTTTCCAGCTCCTCGGAGAACTTGCCCGACTTGTTGCCGTTCCAGAAGTAGGTGACGTGTCCGTATTTCTGCGTTTCGGAAATGGCAAGCTGGGCAACACCCGTGTTTGCCAGATACTCACTCATGGTGTTGGTGATCTCGGGGGGAGCGACCAGGAACTTTTTCGGGATATGCAGGTCGCCGTCGTATTCCAGCATGCCTGCGTAAATGACGCTGGGCTTGCGCACACGGTCAAATTTGTCGAACTCATTGCCGCCGTCGAACGCCTTGGAGATCTCAATGGAGCGGTCGCCGCGGAAGTTGTAGAAGATCACGCTGTCGCCGTCCTCCACCGTGCCAAGCGGCTTGCCGTCCTTCGCGATGACGAAGGGGGGCAGATCCTGGTCGATCACGCCAAGCTCGGCGCGGTATGCCTTCACGGCATCGGCGGCAGACGCGAACTGTCTGCCCTCGCCCAAAACGTGCGTTTTCCAGCCAAGCTCCACCATGCTCCAATCCGCCTCGTAGCGGTCCATGGTGATCTTCATGCGGCCGCCGCCGCTGGCGATGGCAGCGTCAAAGCCGCCTTCGTTCAGCTCGGCGAGGAACGCCTCAAAGGGCTCGATATAGTCAAGTGCGGAGGTTTCACCAACGTCACGTCCGTCAATGAGAGTGTGTACGCGGACTGTGGAAACGCCCTCCTTCTTTGCTTGCACCAGCATGGCTTTCAGGTGGTCGATGTGGGAGTGAACGTTACCGTCGGAGAAAAGCCCCAGGAAGTGCAGCGTGCCGCCCGACGCCTTCACACCGCCGATCAGCTCACGCCAGGTGGCGCTTTCAAACATTTTACCCGACTCAATGGAGTTGGAGACCAGCTTTGCGCCCTGCGCAAAGACCTGTCCGGCACCCAGGGCGTTATGCCCCACCTCGGAGTTGCCCATATCGTCGTCGGAGGGCAGTCCCACGGCGGTGCCGTGCGCGCGAAGCGATACCATTGGGTAGCTTGCCATCAAGCGGTCAAGGTTGGGGGTATAGGCACTTTTCACGGCGTTGCCGGGGCCGTCGGGGGCGATGCCGACACCGTCCATCACGATGGTCACAACAGGGCCCTGAACGCCCTTGAACTGATCCAGCTTTTGTAATTGCTTGCTCATAAAAACTCTCCTTTGCTTCAAGTGTGGGCTTGCGAAAAGAGCCACACTGTGGTATACTTTATTTGGGGCTTGCCGGGCGTTGCGCATCAGGCGACGGGCAGCCCACATGACAGTATACCATATTATGGCTTACTTTTCAATATAAAATAAAGGTTTTATTTCAAAAAGGGGAAAAAGGAATGAAGCACGTCGGCATCATTTGTGAATACAATCCGTTTCACGGCGGTCACGCGCATCTGCTGCGCTCAGTGCGCGAGGCGCAGACCGTGATCTGCCTGATGAGCGGCAATTTCACCCAGCGCGGCGAGGCGGCGATCCTGCCGCCAAGATCGCGTGCCGCGATGGCGTTGGCGGCGGGTGCTGACCTTGTGTTGGAGCTGCCCTTTCCCTATGCTGCGGGCTCGGCGCGTTACTTCGCATCGGCAGGCGTGCGCGCGCTGCAAGCGCTTGGCGCGGACACGCTTGCCTTTGGCAGCGAGAGCGCCGATCTTGATGCCTTGCTTGCCGCCGCTAAATGCACCATGGAGCAGGAATTTGACGAAAAGCTCGCAAACGGTGCAAGAGATCGCGGCAGTGCGGCACTCTATTTTGACGCCTTGGGCGATGACCGCGTACCCCCGAACGATATTCTTGCCACCGAATACGCCCGCGCCGTGCTTGATGGCGGAGAGCGTATGGCACTGCACCCCGTGCTGCGTTTGGGCGCGGGGTATCACGATGCGAAGATCACCGATGCTTACCCCTCGGCGACCGCGCTGCGGGCAAAGCTTCGGGAGGGGGAAGATATCACCGAGCTTTTGCCCTGTGAGGTGCGTGAGATCTGGCAAGCCGAAGCGAGGCACTGGGGGATCGCCGAAACCGAGCGCTTGGGCACTTCGCTGCTGGCGTGCCTGCGCGCGATGAACACAGCAGCGTTGGCTTTCGATGAAAAAAAGGAAATTGCCGATTGCGGCGGCGGGCTTTTGGAACGGCTGATCCATGCCGCAGCCATCGCCACCGACTATCAAACCCTTTGCCGTGCCGCAGCGACCAAAAAATATACAGACGGACGCATTCGCCGCGCGCTTTTGTATCTGCTCTCGGGCGTCACGCGCGAGGATCTGCTCGCCCCCCCTTCGTATCTGCGCCTGCTTGCCGCCAATGAGCGCGGCAGAGCGTTCCTTGCAAAAACGCGAAAAACGCGTACCGTTCCCGTGGTAACAAAGCCCTGTGATATCGCGCAGCTTGGTGAGAGCGCCGCGCGTGCGCGGCGCCTTGCGGCGATCTCGGACGGGCTTTACGCGCTGTGCCTGCCCAAAGCGGTCACGCCCGCGGCACTTATGACCGAGCCGCCGCTGATGGTGTAAATCTCGCGTGTGTGAAAGTTCGCGTGAAAGGCATTGACTTTTCGCGCTTTGCGTGTTATACTGTATAAGATGATTTTGAAATGGAGGCAATACCATGGCAGAAGATAGAAAAAAGGTTGAGGGCGAACATCTGACCTATCAGGGCAAGCCCCTTGTGCGTGAGGGAGATACCATCATTTACGGCGATCTGAACCACGATCCTTGCGTGCTTGTTTTGGAGATCATGGCGTATAAGGAAGAGGCGGGCGAAAAGGTACCCGCAAAGGTGCTGATCCAGATCCTGGACTCCAAGGATCCCAATAACGTTCTGCAAAGCGGTCAGAAGGACGGCTTGCACGACGCGTTCTCGCTGGGACTGACTTGGCTTGATCTGAAATTAAAGAAAAGCGAGATGCAATAATAAGGGCTGATCATTTAGCGCAGAACAAAAACACAAAAAACAAATAAAAAAGAAGCCGCTTTGCCATCGAAAGTTGATGGTGAAGCGGCTTTTTAAGGTAGAAATTCTTGCGAATTTCAATCTTTATGTGTGTTTTTTAGGAGATGCTCTTGGCACTCGACGTATGTGTATACGCCTATCGTGCCAAGATCACACCTTCTGCATCTAAATGATTCAGCCCTGTTTTCTTTATCATTCGCTCCAAAGCCCGTCCACAAAGCGACGGCGGCGGCGGTTTCTCACGTAGAAGAACACGCCCGCCCCGACTCCGCCGCAGACGATGAGCGATGCCATCACGACGATCGAGGTGCTAACAGAGCTTTCGATCTTTAAGTCCTCCCAAAGCTCGTTGAGCAGCATCAGCTGCTCGTTTGGCAGGTTTACATAAAATTGCAGCTCCAACGCATCGGTACCGTACAGGATCTCCATCGCGTCGGGGTGGATCTCCTCCATCGCGGCTCTGTAATCGGCATTTTGCGTCACCAGCTTGTTGGGCGAAGCGTAGCAGATATACTCGGCGTTGGCGATCGCCGCCTCCTCGCTGAGCATAAAATCGATATACATCTCTGCAATTTCGGGGTTTTGCGCGTTTGCGGGGATACACATCGCGTCCACGAACACGTTGGTGCCTTCCTTGGGATAAAAGAACGCAAGGTCCTCGTTGTCGGCGTACATGGTGAAGAAATCACCCGCATAATAGGGGGCGATGGCGGCAGAGCCGTTTTCCATCTTGTTATAGATCTCGTCCATCACGTAGCCCTGCACGATCGGCTTTTGCTGCGTCAGCAGCGCAAGTGCCTCGCGCCATTCGGCTTCGCTTTGGGTATTCACGTCGTATCCGAGCTTGAACAGTGCCGTGGCAAAGGCATCGCGCGAATTGTTGAATTGCAGAATATTGCCCTCATACTTTTCGTTCCACATAATGTCCCAGGAGCCAAGATCGGCCTCGTCCACCATGGTGGTGTTATAGATGATGCCGACCGTACCATAGGTGTAGGGAACAGAGTATGCGTTTTCGGGATCGTAAAAGGGGGCTTCGCCGCCAAACAGCATCTCCGTATCAATATATTGCAGATTGGGAATGTTGTCCTTGTTGAGCTTGCGCAGCATACCCTCGTCGATCATACGCGCGATCATATACTCGGACGGCACCACGATGTCGTAGCTGGAAGCGCCGCTGCTCATTTTGGCGTACATATCCTCGTTTGAGGAAAAGGTGGAATAGTTGACCTTGACGTTGAGTCCCTTTTCCTTGCAGTATTCCTCAAAGGCGGCGTTGACGTCAAGCGAGCCCTCAGAGCCGTCGGAAATATACTCGCCCCAGTTGTAAACGTAAAGCGTCACGGCGTCGCCGCCCTCGTTGCACGAGGCAAGCAGGGGAAGGAAAAGCGCGAGCAGCGAAAGAACCAAAAGCATCGTTACAAAGCGCTTCATTTGGTCGCCTCCTTCCGCCGTTTGGTGCGATCACCGATGCCGCCCGCGAAATTGACCAGCAGCAAAAGTGCCAGAATGGTGACGATGATCAGGGTGCAAAGCGCATACATACTGTATTTGACGTTATGCGCCGTCTGGTTGTAGATGTAAAGGGGCAGGGTCTGAAAATCGGGGGAGCTGACGAAGTGGCTGATGACGAAGTCGTCAAGCGAGAGGGTAAAGCCCATGATAAAGCCCGAGATCACACCGGGCAGCAGATGGGGCAGCTCGACCTTGAAAAACGCCCTTGCGGGGGTGCAGCCAAGATCCATCGCCGCCTCGCGTAAGGAGGCGTCAAACTGACGGAACTTGGGCAGGACCGACAGGATCACGTAAGGCAAGCTGAACGTGGTATGGGCGATCAGCATGGTCCAGCGGCCAAGCACGTCGGAAAGTCCAAGGATCCCACCGACCGCCACAAAAAGCAGCATCATCGAAACACCCGTCACGATATCGGGGTTCATCATCGGAATGTTGGTGACCGAATTGACGGCACCCTTCAAATAGCGGTTGCGCATACGGTCAAGACCGAGCGCTGCGAAGGTGCCGATCAGGGTGGCAAGCGCCGAGGAGCTGATCGCAAGCACAAGCGAGTTTTTCAGCGATTGCAGCGCAACGCTGTCGCGGAAAAGCTCCCCGTACCAGCGAAAGGAAAAGCCGGTATACGAGGAAAGCGACCCTCCCCGGTTGAAGGAAAAGATCACAAGAACAAGGATCGGGGCATACAAAAGGGCAAAGACCACCCACATATAGACACGGGAAAGTGTTTTCATACGATCATCTCTCCTTTCTCATCGGAGAAGCGGTTCATCACCGCGACCGAGATCAGGATCAGGATCATCATCACCAGCGAGATCGCCGCACCCACGTGATAGGTTGAGGGGTATTTGAACTGCCGTTCGATGGTATCGCCGATCAGGTCAAAGTTGCCGCCGCCAAGCTTTTGGGAAATGTAGAAGGTCGAGATCGAGGGCACGAACACCATCGTGATGCCCGAAATGATGCCGGGGACCGTCAACGGCAGCACCACGCGCAGCATGGTTTGCAAGGGGGTGCAGCCAAGGTCTGCCGCCGCTTCCAGATAGCGGTTGTCCAGCTTTTGCATCGACGTGTAGATCGGCAGCACCATATAGGGCAAAAAGTCGTAGATCATACCAAGGATCACAGCGCCGCCCGTGCCGACCATGGCGATGGGATCAAGCCCGAGCGCCGTGAGCAGAGAGTTCACAAGACCGCCGTTGTCCAGCAGGGTCATGAGGGAATAGGTGCGAATGAGCAGACTGATCCACATCGGCAGCATCAAAAGCACGGTCAGCAGCTTTTGCGTCGAGGGCTTTGCCCTTGACATGAAAAAAGCGAGAGGGTAGCCGATGAGTAGGCAGAAAAAGGTCGCCACCAGCGAAAAGCAGATCGACACAAGGAAGATGTGGGAATACGAGGAAAGCAGCTCAACGTTGGAAAAGGTGAAGCTGCCGTTCGTATCGGTAAAGGCAAAGTATGCCACGAACAGCAGAGGCGCCACGATGAACATCACCGCCCACACCATATGCGGCACGGCGGCGGCGCGTTCAAGAAAGGATAGCTTCTTCTTCATCTTCGCCTACCTCCGCATCGGGGTCAGAGAGATGGTCCATTTCGTCGGAGAACGTGGAATAGTCACCGAACTTGCCCGAATACTCCGACTTTTTCATCACGTGAATGGCGTCGGGCTCGATATAAAGACCGATCTTTTCGTCGGGCGCAACAAAGTCAGAGGTTTCGATCATCCACTTGAAGCCCTTGACGTCCACAATGATCTCGTAGTAATCGCCCTTGAAGGTCACACCCGAAACCGTGCCCGACAGCATACCCTTTTCCACGGGCACAACGTCCACGTCCTCGGGGCGAATGACGATATCCACTGCCTCGTTTTTCGCAAAGCCGCCGTCCACACACGCAAAGGTGTGACCTGCAAAGCGCGCCTTGTTATCCTCGGGCATCACGCCGTCGATGATGTTCGACTCGCCGATGAAATCGGCGACGAAGGCGTTGACGGGCTCGTTGTAAATATCGGTGGGGGTGCCGATCTGTTGGATCCTGCCGTTCGCCATGACCACAACGGTGTCGGACATGGAAAGCGCCTCCTCCTGGTCGTGGGTGACGTAGATGAAGGTGATGCCGGTTTCGCGCTGGATCCGTTTGAGCTCGTTTTGCATATCCTTGCGCAGCTTTAAGTCAAGCGCGCCGAGGGGCTCGTCCAGCAAAAGCACGCGCGGACGGTTGATCAGCGCGCGCGCGATAGCGACACGCTGCTGCTGACCGCCCGAGAGGGTGCTGGGGCGGCGGCTTTCAAAGCCGCGCAGTCCCGTCATTTCCAGCATTTCGCGAACACGCTTTTGAATTTCCTCCTCGCCGATCTTCTGCACGCGCAGACCGAAGGCGACGTTATCGTATACGTTCAGATGGGGAAAGAGGGCGTAGCGCTGAAACACGGTGTTGACCTGACGCTTGTGCGCGGGCAGCTCGTTGATGCGCTCGCCGTCAAAATAAACGTCACCCGTGTCGGCGCTTTCAAAGCCGCCGATAATACGAAGTGTGGTGGTCTTGCCGCAGCCCGATGGCCCCAAAAGGGTGACGAATTCCTTGTCGTGAATGTCAAGGTCGATGCCGCAAAGCACCTGCTCGCCATCGAAGGATTTTTCGATAGACCTCAATTTGATCAATGTGTTATCCATTCCACTTAAACTCCTTATACCAGATGAAATGATAACGCGCAAAGGGGACGAAATCACGTCCCCTTTCACCGTTTATAGCGCTATTGTAGCAGAAAGCGTTATAAAATGCAATAGGTTTTTCAAAAAAACCCCGAATAAACCGCATTTTTCCGTAAAAAATCTTAAATTGTCGCAATTTTGAGGAATTTTCGGCAGAAAAACTCTGCTTTTCTTCCATATTCTCTCAAATCCTCTCAAATCCTCGCTTTTTTCTGCAAGCTCTCTTTCCACCCTGCACGGGCGCGTCAAGCGAGAGAAAGAGCTTTGCAAAAAGCGAGGCGGAAAGCACCGCAAGCGTGGCGTCCTCTCCGTAGCGAAGCAGCAGACACGCGGCAAGCGCGAACAGGAAAAGAAGCGATAGATACGAGCTTGCAAACACCACGCGGCGCGCGGTGTCCTCGCCGAGGCGGCAGGCAAGGAGGGAGCGCAGCACGCGACCGCCGTCAAACCCCTCGATGGGCAAGAGGTTGAACAGCGCAAAGGAAAGCGTGGCGCTGCGCAGTGCTACAAAAAAGGGAACGGCGCTCCACGCAAGCGGCAGCGCCAGCAGCAAGGAGAACAGCGGCCCCGCTGCCGCGAGCAGCGCCTCCGCGCGGTAAGAGGGAATGGCACGGGCGGGGTAAAGCTTTGCGCCCATCAGGTCCAGCTCCAAAAGCGAAAGCGGAACGTGCAGCCACCGCGCCGCAAGCAGGTGACCGCATTCGTGAACGGTGGCGGCAAGCAGGGACGCCGCGAAAACAGCGCTTTTATCAAAAGCGAGAACGGCGAGCAGCAGCACAGCACCGGGGGTGATCCGTATCTTCATCATGCACCTCCCCAAAAATGTTATGCGCGGCAGGCCGTCCTTTTCACCGCTTTTCAAATTTTGTTTTCCCCCTTGCAATATTTTGCAAGTGTGGTACAATAGTAAAAAAGAGGTGATGACGTGTCGATGAAAGCGATCCGACGGCTTGGTGCCGTTATTTTGATGCTTTGCCTTGTGCTGTGCCTTTTCGGTTGCCAAAGGGACAAAACGGTGACGGGATTTTCGGTCGAGGTGCTGGACGTGGGGCAAAGCGACTGCACGCTGCTGCGGCAGGGAAATGCCGTTTGGCTGATCGACGCGGGAACAGCGACCGAGCGCGGTGCTATTCTGGGCGCGCTTGCCGATCGCGCCATCAAGCACATCGACTGTCTTTTGCTGACGCACCCGCACGAGGACCATGTCGGCAACGCGCGTATGCTGCTTGAAAATTATGAGGTCGGCACGCTGATCGTGTCGCCCTTTTCCGCCGACGATCTGACCTACCGTCTGGTGTTGGAAGCGGCACAGCAACGCGGCGTGACGTGCCATGTGGCAAGCGGCGGGGAGGTCTATTCTCTGGGTGATGCGGCGGTTGAAATATTGCTTGCCGATGAGAGCGCCAAAGAACCGAACGACGCAAGCGTGATCCTGCGCGTGGCGTATGGTAAGACCGCCTTTCTCTTTACGGGCGATGCCGAGCTGGACGGAGAAACAGCGCTTCTGTCGGCGGTCGGTGCCGAAAAGCTTGACTGTGATTTTCTCAAAGCGGGGCATCACGGCTCCGACACCTCCTGCTGTGAGGCACTTTTGCAAGCGGTTACACCGACGCACGTGGCGATCTCCTGCGGCGCGGATAATGACTACGGCTTTCCCCATGAAGCGCTGCTTTCACGGCTGGACGCCGTGGGCGCGACCTACCATCGCACCGATGAGGAAGGCACGCTTTGCTACATCAGTGACGGGGAAGCGGTGCGCTTTGCAGATGAAAAAACTTGAATGAAATTAAAATTCGGTTGCGACAATGTTGCCGTTTCAACTTTTAATGGCTCCCTTGTGCAAAGGGAGCTGTCGCCGTAGGCGACTGAGGGATTGTCTAAATGCAGCTTAAATTTTGACAATCCCTCCGCCTTGCTACGCAAGCCACCTCCCTTTGCACAAGGGAGGCGATTGTAGTCGGATTAACACAAAAAGGGGGTGAGCTGAATGCCAAATAACGAGAAAACAACACCCGTTGTGGGGCGTTTTGCGCCTACGCCCAGCGGCAGATTGCATTTGGGTAATTTGATGTGCGCGATGCTGTCGTGGCTTTCCGCAAAGGCATCGGGCGGCAAGGTGCTGCTTCGCATCGAGGATCTGGACGCCGCGCGCTGCCCCTTTATGGGCGAGAATACCAAGTACCTCTTGGACGACCTTGCGTGGCTGGGGCTCACCTTTGACGGCGAGGTGCTTTGGCAATCAAGGCGTGCCGAGATTTATGATACGTATTTTGAAAAATTGAACCAAAAGGGCTTGATCTACCCTTGTTATTGCTCGCGTGCCGAGCTGCATGCCGCCACCGCACCGCACCGCGCGGACGGTGCGCCGAAATATGACCGTAAGTGTCTTTACCGCTTGCGCTCGGGCGATCCGCCCCCTGTCGGCAAAAAGCCCGCCTATCGGGTGCAGGTGCCAAGCGAGGTCTTTTCGTTTACCGATCGCTTGCAGGGCGCGTATTGCGAAAATTTAGAGCGGGATTGCTCGGATTTTGTGGTACGGCGCTCGGATGGCGTGTATGCCTATCAGCTTGCCGTCGTGGTCGATGACGCCCTGTCGGGCGTGAGCGAGATCGTGCGCGGAAACGACCTGCTGGATAGCACGCCGCGGCAGATGTTTTTGCAGCGTGAGCTGGGCTTTTCTCACCCCGTTTACTACCATATTCCGTTGCTGACCGACGCAAAGGGGCGGCGGCTCTCCAAGCGCGACGGGGACGGCTGCATGGAGCGTGTGCGCGAGGTCTACCCCGATCCCGCCCCCGTGATCGGCGCGCTTGCGGCGGCACTCTCGCTCATTCCCTCGCCCGAGCGCATCACGCTCACGCAACTGATACCGCTGTTTGATTGGAGCAAAATTCCGCGCGACGCGGTCAAGCTTCCCGACGGATTTTGAACCTCAAAAACCTTTTTCAAAACTTTTTCAAAAACTTTTCTGAAAGCCCTTGACATTTGCCTTTTCACCGAGTATAATATTAGCGTTGTCTACTACAACATGCGGGCGTGACGCGGACTCATTCCGCCACACCCACATATCACAATACGCGGGCGTGGCGGAATTGGCAGACGCGCAAGACTAAGGATCTTGTGGTTGTATTACTGTGAAGGTTCAAATCCTTTCGCCCGCACCAACACAAAAGCCCTCCCCGATCGGGGAGGGCTTTTGTGTTGGTGCG
>JAGAMJ010000001.1 GCA_017624795.1 Clostridia bacterium | reverse complement strand
TTCCAGCTTTTGGTGCCAATGTGAGGAGTGGATCAGCTGATCCACTCTGCCGTCTGGCGCGTGGAAAAAGGTTGCCATATACATGCCTCTGCTCGGTATGATGCGCAATCCCCAGCTATGGATCACGTGCATGATACCGTCTTGGGAGATTGAAATGGGATTGCCTCGTGAGAGCCCTGCAAGCAGCTTGCAGTCATAAATCTTTCCGTTTGCCTTGACGGTGAAGCTGACCTCTTTTTTCGTCCAAAAGAGTGAGGCATACGGACGCTTGATCTTTGATAGCTCAAAGCCGCATTTTCGACACCGTACACGCAGATTTTTGATAAATGCGCGTCTGATGCGAAGCGCTCGAACATACCGAAGCAGAAAACCGGAAAGCAAAAGAAAGATCACAGCAAGCCCTGCCAGCGATAAGCTGAACGCGGCAAGCGAGATCAGCGCTTGGATCAGTATCAAAATGATAGACGGTAAGCAGAGCAGAGCCATGCTGTAAACAAAGCAGGTGGCGGCAATGGGGGCAGCGAGCTTTCTCGTGTTATCGGGGCGCTCCGCGATCTCTGCTTCCTGCCAGACGTAAATGGCGGCGGTGTGATGCCACAGACACATACCAAACAGGATCGGTAAAACAATGGCGCAAAGGATCAGCTTTTGCAGGGCGCGCGAGATGGAGGCGTGATAAAAAAGAAGATAGGGGATGGGATAAAGCGTACATTCAAGCGGAAGCAGGATGGGTAATGCCATCAGTGTGGCGCATTCGATCCAAAAAAATTTACAGTGCAAGACCTGTACGACTGTGTCCTTAAAATCACCGACCTCATCAGCACCGGGATACAGCAGATCGCGCATCACGGCATCGCGATGGGCAAAAAGGCGGATCAGAGAGTTCAGCAACATCAAGGCAATTACGCTTTGCGTCAGATATGGAAAAAAGACCTGATCCCATCCGGGGGCATTTTGGGGAGTTTCGTCAAAGGTCGCAAAAACAAAAAACGTATAGAGGAAGCAGCACAAGCCGACAAGTGCTGCCGTCAGCGCATAGATCGCGATCGAGCGCCATACGCGAAGATAAACGGGGAGGATATTTTCCTTATCCAAAACGCTCCCTCCTTTTCCCAAAAAGCTGCAAGCGTACTCACTTTTTTGCATAACGAACACTTTTATTTTATCACAGCGAACCGCAAAAAGCAAGTTAAACGCCTGTTTTTTGACAAAATGTACAGTAAAATAAACAGAAATTTGTGCAGTGTGGCACGATTTTTTGTGCGAAAAAGAAAAAATGAATTTTTAGCCAAAAAAATGTTGACGAGCCACGCACAATTCATTATAATATAAATAATATTAAAGCTATGAAGGGAACAAGACTTCGCGGCGCGGCAAAGAGAGCTGTCGGTTGGTGTAAGACAGTGCGCGAGGCAAAGGATACTCCTCCCGGAGCTGCCGACCAAACGACGGTGCGACCGTCAAGTAGATTCGGACGGGTCCTCCCGTTACAGAGCAGCCGTGTTTCGCACGGCGTCGAGTGGGTGCGTCGCACCAAATAAGAGTGGTACCGCGGAGAGCCATGCCTTCGTCTCTTTTATGCAAACCAAGCGTTCTGTGCTGTTGCGTAGAAGGGACCTTTTTTGTTTGAAAGGCGTCGCAATGGCACGAAGAGAAAGGAAGACCTTATGAAAAACTGTGAAAAGTATGAAAAGCAATACTTTATGCCAAAGGGCGTGAGTATGGATTGGATGTTCAAGGACGCTATTGAAAAGCCCCCCATCTGGTGCTCGGTAGACCTGCGCGACGGCAATCAGGCGTTGGTCACCCCAATGGATCTTTCCGAAAAGCTGGACTTCTTCAAAGCATTGTGCAAGCTCGGCTTCAAGGAGATCGAGATCGGCTTCCCCGCTGCGTCCGAAACCGAATATACCTTCTGCCGCACCCTGATCGAGCAGGATCTGATCCCCGATGACGTCACCATTCAGGTGCTGACACAGTCGCGCGAGCATATCATCGCCAAGACCTTCGAGGCGTTGAAGGGCGCTAAGCGCGCCATCGTGCATCTCTATAACTCCACCTCTGTCGCGCAGCGCGAGCAGGTGTTCCGCCGCTCCAAGGAGGAGATCGTTGAGATCGCCGTTGTGGGTGCCAAGCTTTGCCGCGAATACCGCGAGAAGACCGAGGGGTGCTTCGTTTTTGAGTACTCGCCCGAAAGCTTCACGGGCACCGAGCCCGAATTTGCCGCCGAGATCTGCAACAAGGTCATCGACATCTGGCAGCCCACGCCCGAGGACAAGGTCATCATCAACCTGCCCGTTACCGTGTCGCATTCCATGCCTCACGTTTACGGCGCGCAGGTCGAATATATGTGCAAAAACCTGCACAACAGAGAAAATCTGATCATTTCGTTGCACCCCCACAACGACCGCGGCTGCGCCGTGGCGGACAGTGAGATGGGGCTACTTGCGGGCGGCGACCGTATCGAGGGGACGCTGTTTGGCAACGGCGAGCGTACGGGTAACGTCGATATCATCACGCTGGCGCTCAACCTGTACTCACAGGGTATTGAGCCGGGACTTGATTTTTCCGATCTGCCCGCCATTACCGAGGTCTACGAGAAGGTCACGGGCATGCACGTATACGAGCGTCAGCCGTACAGCGGCAAGCTGGTGTTCGCCGCATTCAGCGGCTCGCATCAGGACGCGATCGCCAAGGGTATGAAGTGGCGCGAGGAAAAGGGCGGCGTGTGGAACGTTCCTTATCTTCCCATCGACCCCGAGGACGTCGGCAGAGTTTACGAGGCAGACGTGATCCGCATCAACTCGCAATCGGGCAAGGGCGGCATCGGTTACATTTTGGAAACCAGATATCATCACGTCCTGCCTCCCAAGATGCGCGAGGCGTTCGGCTATCACGTCAAGAGCATTTCCGATCACGAGCACAGGGAATTGCAGCCCCAGGAGGTCTATGACATTTTCGTGCGCGATTTCGTGAACCGCGAGGACGCCTTGAAGGTCGAAAAGGCAACCTACGTGGAAACCGATACGGGCGTGATGGCGATCGCGCGTCTTCGCGTAAACGGCAAGACGACCGAGGTGACCGCCTCGGGTAACGGTCGCTTGGACGCGATCCACGCGGCGATTTGCAAGGTCCTTGGTGTGGAATACACCCTTGAAAAATACACCCAGCACGCGTTGGAGGAAAAATCCACCTCCCAGGCAGCGGCGTACGTTGGCATACGTGCGGGCGGGGACGCCTTCTGGGGGGCAGGTATCGACAGCGATATCATCACCTCCTCGGTACGGGCGCTTGTCAGCGCGGTGAACCGTATGCTTGGCGCGAAGAAGGAGAATTAAACAATGAGATTGACAGGTGCACAGATCATCATAAAGACCTTGATCGAGCAGGGCGTGACCGACGTGTTCGGCTATCCCGGCGGTCAGGTGATCAATATTTATGACGCGCTCTATCAGTACCGCGATCAGATCAACCACGTTCTGACCGCGCACGAGCAGGGGGCGTCCCACGCGGCAGACGGCTATTCCCGCGCGACGGGTAAGGTGGGCGTTTGTATTGCAACCAGCGGACCGGGCGCGACCAATCTCGTTACGGGTATTGCAACCGCTATGCTCGATTCAATCCCCCTCGTGGCAATTACGGGCAACGTGCCT
>JAGAMJ010000022.1 GCA_017624795.1 Clostridia bacterium | reverse complement strand
GACGTATTCGGTGTCCTCCTTGGTGGGGTTGGTGTCATCGTAACGGAGGTTGAAAAGTCCCCCGTATTTCTTTGCCACCTCCACGTTGATCATGATCGCCTTGGCAGATCCGATGTGCAGATAGCCGTTGGGCTCGGGCGGAAAACGGGTGTGAATTTTGAGGTCGGGGTTTTGCTTTAAGTCCTCGTCAATGATATCGTGTATAAAATTAGAGTTGATGATTTCTTCCATTTTCTTTGATCCTTTTCACTTTTTATAGTGTTTTCAGCATCGCGTCGATGCGGGCGATCACGCGATCCTTGCCCAGCACCTGCATCGCGGCGTACATATCGGGGGAATTGAGCTTGCCCGTGACGGCGACACGCAGGAACATACTCACGTCCGCGACGCTGCCGCCGAAGGCGGCGGGATCCTCACGGTATGCCTTCATATCGGTGGCAAAGCCGAGCGACTCGGTGATCGCCTTGATCTTATCAAACCACACCGTGCTGTCGTCGGCGATATCGAAGCTTTCCTTGAAGCGCTCCAACGCCAGACGGATATCGGACCTTTCAAATTGCGCGGGGTATTCGTCGACCACCTTGAACCAATCGTCAAAGAAGAAGTCGAGATAGGGCTTCACGTCGGTCCAGACCGCAAAATCCTTGCGGGGCTTCTTGCCGCCGCGGCCGATCGAAAGGATCGCCTTGCTGTATGCGGGGTCGGCAGTCAAGTGTCCGTAAAGCTCTTTGTCGTATTCCTCCGCAAAGGAAACGACCTGATCAAAGACTTCATCTGCGCTCATACGCGAGATCACGTTTTTGGAAACGTCGCGCAGCTTCATCTCGTCAAAAAGCGAGCCCGCGGGGTTCATCTTTTTGTAAGAGAACTTAAAGCTGTCAACGGGGGCATCGGGGTTGGCGCGGCGCCAATCCTCGAAGTTGGAATTCAGCACCGTCATTAAATATTCGTAAACCGACGCGACGGGGAAGCCCGCGGCGTGGTAATAGGTCAGCGCCAGCTCCGGGTCCTTGCGCTTGGAGAGCTTGCGTTTGCTCTCGCCGTCCATTTTCATCAGAGGCCCGATGTGCAGATACTTTGGGGGCTTGAAGCCGAGCGAGCGGAAGAGCTGCAAATGGAAGGGGAGTGTGGGCAGCCATTCGTCACCGCGCACGACGTGGGTGGTACGCATCAGGTGATCGTCGACCGCGTGCGCGAAGTGGTAGGTGGGGATCCCGTCGGATTTGAGCAACACGTGGTCAATGTCGTTTTCGGTCAATTCCAGATTGCCCTTGATCAGATCAGTGAACTTGATCTTGTTTTCGATCGACCCCGTGGAGCGAAAGCGCAGCACGTAGGGCGTGCCCTTGTCGAGCTGCTCCTTGATCTCCTCCAAGCTGCGGTCACGCCAAACAGCCCACTTGCCAAAGTAGCCGTAATTTGCCTTTTCCGCCTCTTGGCGCGCGTGAATGTCGGCAAGCTCCTCCTCGGTGCAAAAGCAAGGGTATGCCTCGCCTTGCAGCACCAGCTGCTTTGCGTAAACGTGGTAGATCTCGACACGCCGGCGCTGACGGTAAGGACCGTAATCGCCCATATCGCCGTCGATGGTGGCACCCTCGTCAAAATTGATGTTATAATGGCGCAGGCCCTCGATCAGCGTTTGCACGGCACCGGGCACCTCGCGCTTGGCATCGGTGTCCTCCACGCGAAGGAAAAGCGTTCCGCTTGATTGGTGGCACATACGCTCGGAGGTCAGCCCCTGCACCAGATTGCCGAGATGCACAAAGCCCGTGGGGCTGGGTGCCATACGCGAAACGACTGCGCCCTCGGGCAGCTCGCGGACGGGGAAGCGCGCTTCCATATCGGCGGGGGTCAACGTAACGTTCGGGAAAAGTAATTCCGCAAGAGCAATTTTGTCTGTCATGCTTGTAACCTCAAACTATTTGTATATTAAAAAATCAGATCCAAAGCGCTTTTCAGGGTGGTTGCACCCCCGTGACCGGGATAGATGCGAAGCGTTTGGGGCAGGGCGGAAAGGGCTTGCAGCGAGTGGCGCAGCGAGAGCGCGTCACCGCCGTAAAGATCGGTGCGTCCCCAACCATTTGCAAACAGCGTGTCGCCCGTGAACGCCACGTCACCGAAAAGGAACACTGACGAGCCCTTGGAGTGTCCCGGGGTGTGCAGCACCTTGCAGGAAAGCGAGCCAAAGGTCAGCACCTCGCCGTCCCCAAAAAGGCGGTCGGCTTGCCGCACGTGGAAGGCGGCGTTGCCACAAAAAAGCGAAAAGGCGTTTTTTTCGTTGTCTTTGAGCAGCTCCGCATCCGCTTCGTGCAACCAAAGCGGCACATTGAGGTGATCGCGCAGCGCGTCTGCCGTCAGCAGGTGGTCAAAGTGCCCGTGTGTGCAAAGAATCGCCGCAAGGCGCGCACCGCATCGGTCAAGCGCCGCCTTTACCGCGGCAGGTGTTGCCGAGCAGTCGATCAGCACGGCGTCCTGCCCTTCGCACACAAGGTAGCAGGCGCTAGCGAAACCGCCGGGGGAAAGATCCGTTATTTCCATTTTTTACACCCCCGTACCGACTTATTCTATCTATATAAAAGTAGTATACCATATTTTGCCCTTTTTGTCTACCGATTTCTTAAATAAATAGTGAAGAAAAATGCAAAGATCCCCCGACGCCGCGGCGTCGGGGGATCTGTTTGCCAAAACGGAAGAGAGATCAAGAAATCGGCTCAAAATCTTCCTCTTCTTCCTTGGGCTTTGTGAATTCATCGCGCAGCGCGATCTTCCAATGTCCGGAAAGTTTGACCTCTTTGAATACAGCGTTGCAGAAGAAGGCACTGTCCACGCGGGAAAGCTTGCCGCTGCAAAGAGAAACATTTTGGTTATAAACGATCGGAATAACGGGCATATCCTCCATCAGCATCGCCTCTGCCTCGTGCAGAAGGGTGGTGCGCGTCTTGACGTCCTTTGCGGCATAGGCAGCTTCGACCTTTGCGTTGTAGCTCTCGCTGTTATAGCCCGTTACGTGGGGATTGAGCACGTATGCGGGGGCGCCGTTTGCGTCGGTCGTCAATACGTAGCCGTTGCCGGAGAAGGCGGTCGCGAAGGGCGCAAGGTAAGAGAAGCTGTCGGGCGAGGTCGCCACAAGATCAAGCGCAATGACCTCGAAATTACCGGAGCGCAGCGCCTCTTGGTAGGGGTTTTGATACATGCCGGTATTTTTCTGCGTTTCCTTTTGAGTGGTAGGATCGATCACCGTTTCAACGATCTCAACAAGCTTGGGAGCGTTGACGGTGACGTTAAAGCCAAGTGCCGACCAAGCCGCCTTCACAAGCTCTGCCGTTGCAAGATGATCCTCGTCGTAGGACGCAACGGTGATCGAGAAGGAATAGGAGGAAGCTTTCACACCCGCCCCCGAAAGCAGGGATTTTGCCTCTTCAAGGTTCGGGGTGGTCGCGATGTAGGAAGCCGCCTTGTCGCGGAACTCCGCCTTGCGGTCAGGGCGGTTGCGCAGCGTGTAAGGCACAAGCGCGTCAGCCGCGGTGGCATAGACCAACGCTTCTGCGATCGCGTCGCGGTTAATGGCAAGCGAAAGGGCTTTTCTGACCTCTGCCTTGGCAAAGATCGCCTCGCCGCCGATCAGCGCGTTTTGGTTGAGATAATAAACGTGGGTAGAGGGGGCATTTTTTGCGTCAACATCCTCCAAAAGTGCGGTGAAATCGCCGGAGGTGCGTGCGGCAAGCGGAATGTGACCGAAGTAGTAAAGCGCGCCTGCTTCCTCGCTGTCGAACAGCTTCAACTGCTCGGTGGGGTCGGTCATATAGTCGACCACGATGCGGAAGGGGGTAACGTACTTGTCAAGATCGTCCTTGACGCGGTCGCGGTAATAGTAGCTGTTACGCTCCAAAATGAAGCCGTCTTTTTCCGTGAAATTCATCGAGCGGACGATGAAGGGACCGTTGGTCAGGATCGTACTGTTCTTTTTGCCCCAATTGGGATTTCTTTCGATCTTGTCGGGCAGGGGGTAAAGTGCGGGGCTGCAAAGATTGAGCAAAAAGGCATCGATATCCACCGCGTGCTCAAATTCGATCTCCAATGTGGAGTTGTCGATCACGGTCACGCCCAGATGGTCCACCGAATCGTTGCCCTGTGCGATCGCACGGGCGTTCTTAATGTCGTAGATCAAAGCGGTGGCGGGGTGCGCGGTATCCAGTAAGCGGCGGAAAGCAAACTGCGCGTCGCTTGCGGTGACGTTAGAGCCGTCAGACCACTTGGTCTGCTTGAGCGTCATTTGCAGAACGTATTCGCCCTTTTTCTCGTCTTCTGTGTAGTCGTATTCATCGACCAGCGCCTTTTGGGGCTTGCCGTTTTCGTCGGCATAGAACAATCCCTCGAACAGCAAGCTCACCACTTGCAGGGTGGCTTCGTTGTCAAATGCGTTCAATGGATCTACATCGTAGATCGGCTCGGTCAGATACATACGAATGTATGCGCCCTTATCGTTCTCGTCCTTCGCGCATGCGGTAAGGCAAAGCAGAACAGATGCCAAACAAAGGATGAGGGCAAGAACTCGTTTCATCATTTTGGTATTCCTCCTTGGGTGGTGCTTTATAGAACTCGCATTCTAACGCCATTTTAATATCCCATATTATAGCACATATTTCATATAAATTCAAGCATCGAAGTAAATAAAACGAAAAGGTTTGGACACTTGCACAATGTTTTCAAAAAAAATTAGGCAGATTATACATAGAATTTTAGAAAAAAGGAAATATTTTAAGAAATGAAAAGCGGGAAGGAAGGAAAGCGGGAATGGAAGATCTTGCGCGTAGCGATCTGGCAAGCGAATGTGGGGGAGATCGCGAGGGAGAGGGCGTCCGCGTTCGGCACAGCGAGGCGGGGGGCTGCGAGATCCTTCGGGTGCAGATCCGCACCCCAAAGGCGGCAGAGCGCATCGGAAAGCCGATGGGGTGCTACGTCACGGTCGAGTGCGGAGAGATCCCGGCGTTAAGTGAAGCCGAGCATGAGCGCGTATGCTGTGCCCTGGCGGTCGAGATCAGGGAAATGGCAGAAAAAATGAGTGGGCGGCGCATTGGCAGCGGCTTCTCAGTGCTTGTTATCGGGCTTGGAAACGACGAGATCACCCCCGATGCGATCGGTCCCCAAACCGTTCGGCGGCTTTCGGTAACGCGGCATCTGCGGCAGATGGATCACGCACTGTTTTCGACCGTTGGGCTTTGTGAGATCTCGGCGCTGTGCCCCGGTGTTTTGGGCAAAACGGGGTTGGAGAGCGTTGAGCTTGTGCGGGGTGCGGTGAATGCCGTGTCGCCCGATCTTGTGATCGCTGTCGATGCCCTTGCCGCCAGATCCGCACAGCGGCTTGCCTCTACGGTGCAGATCAGCGACACGGGGATCCAACCCGGCTCCGGCATCGGCAACCGCCGTCGAGCTCTGAACACCGAAAGTGTTGGCGTGCCCGTGATGGCGCTGGGCGTGCCCACAGTGGTCGAATCCGCGACGCTTTTGTACGACGCACTTCGCCAAAGCGGCTGCGATACGCCAAGCGAGGAGCTGCAAAGCGCTATGGAAAAGGGCAGAGGATATTTTGTGACGCCAAAAGAGATCGATCTGCTGGTCAGCGCGGCGGGGTGTCTGTTGGCGGCTGCCTAGGAGAAGGCGTTCTCGCTGCATTATTGTCAGTCCTTTTGAAAAAACCGCCAAACGGCATACCGTTTGGCGGTTTTTTGTCATATTTACAGCGTTTTGACAAACGCCTCGATGCGCGAAAGCGCCTCGGTGATGTGCTTGACCGAATAGGCGTAGGAAATGCGTGCAAAGCCCTCGCCGCTATCGCCAAAGGCGGTACCGGGTACGATGGCGCAGCGATGCTCATAGAGCAACCGATTGCAAAATTCCTCGCTGGAAAGTCCGAACTTGCGAATGTCGGGGAAGATGTAAAAGGCGCCCTTTGGCTCAAAGCAATCAATGCCGATGCGCTTCAACCCCTCGTAAATATAGCGACGGCGGCGGTCATATTCCTCCACCATCGTGCGGATATCGTCATCGCCGTTTTTGAGCGCCTCTATGGCGGCAAATTGGCTTGTGGTCGGGGCACACATGATGGCGTACTGATGGATTTTGAGCATCTGTTCGACAAGCGGCGCGGGGGCTGCAAGATAGCCAAGACGCCAGCCCGTCATCGCATACGCCTTCGAAAAGCCGCTGGCAAGCACGGTGCGCTCCCACATACCGTCCAGAGAGGCGATCGAGCAATGCTCGCCGTCGTAGGTCATTTCGGCATAGATCTCGTCTGACAGGACCACGATATTGGTGTCGCGCAGCAGAGGTGCCAGCGCTTCCAGCTCCTCGCGCGTCATAATAGCGCCCGTGGGATTGTTGGGATAGGGCAGCACCAGCATCTTCGTTTTATCGGTGATCGCCGCCTTCAATTCCTCGGGTGTGATCTTGAAATTGTTTTCCATTTTGGTTTCAAGTATCACGGGCACGCCCCCGCACATACGAACGATCGGATCGTAGCAAACGAAAGAGGGGGTGGGAACGATCACCTCATCACCTGGCTCCACAATGGCGCGAATGGCAAGGTCGATCGCCTCGCTGCCGCCAACCGTCACGACGGTTTCCTCGGGGCGGTAGGAAAGGTCGAAGCGGCGTTTCAGATATGCGGAGATCTCAAATTGGAGCTGCGTAAATCCCGCGTTTGGGGAATAGTAGGTCTTACCCTTTTGCAGACTTTCAATGCCTGCCTCGCGAATGTGCCAGGGCGTCACAAAATCGGGTTGTCCGACGGTCAGCCCCACCACGTCCTTCATGCTTTCGTCGTTGAGCAGGTCGAAAAATTTCCGAATGCCGGATTTTTTAAGCCCCGTCACGGTTTTTGACAGTACAGATGTATAATCGATCATTGGCCGCAGTTTCCTCTCTCGTCCACGTCGACCACGCCGTAGATCACGCCCTTGTCCTTATACTTGCGCAGCACGAAATGCGTGGCGGTGGAGATCACGTCCTCAATGGTCGCAAGCTTCTGTGCTACGAAATAGGCGACCTCCTTCATGGTCTTGCCTTCGATCAGAACAGCGAGATCATAGCCGCCCGACATCAGGTACAGATTTTGCACCTCGGGGAAATTATAGATGCGTTCGGCAACGCGGTCGAAGCCGCGGTCGCGCTGGGGGGTGATCTTGACCTCGATCAAAGCCGTCACGTACTCGCGGTCGGTCTTATCCCAGTCGATCATGGTCTTGTAACCCAGGATCACGCCGTCCTTTTCATACTGTTCGATCATTTTTTTGATATCGCCGACCTCTTTTTTGCACATAACGGCAAGCTGCTCGGGGGTAAGCGTAGCGTTGTCCTCTAACAATTTCAAAAATTTATCCATCATTCAATCTCCGTTCCTTTTTATATTTTTTACGATGTTTTCATAGGTCAACCCGTACTTTTCGGCAATATCACGGGCATAGCTTTTTCCGTCGGGCTTTGCGCGTGTGATGAGGAAGGAGCGCCGTCCCGCCTCTGCCATACCCGCCACAAGCGTATCAATGGGGGCACCGCCCTCGGCGCGCACACGGGCATTGATGCTGTCGATCTCTGCCGCCAGCTCGTGCAGGTGAGTGGAAAAGATGCAGCGACAGCCCACACGGGCGATACCCGACAGGACCTCTGCCGCGATATACGAGCCCTCAAACGAGCCCGTAGAGGAAAGCGATTCGTCCAGAAGCACCAGACTTTTGTCGGTAACGCTGTTCAGGATCTCACCAAGGCGAGCGCATTCCTCACCAAGACGTCCCTTGTCGATGGTGTCGTCAGCACCGGTCGGGAAGTGGGTGAAGATGCCGTCCACGGGGCTGATGACCGCCTCGTCTGCGGGGACGAAAAGTCCAAGCTGCGCCAGCGCCTGTGCAAGGCCGCAAGCGCAGGTGATGACCGATTTGCCGCCGCGGTTTGGGCCCGTCAGCACGTAAACGGTCGCGTTCTGGTCAAAGATCAGATCGTTTTTTACGATCGGCTCGTCGATTTTCAGTGCCACGGCGGGATTGTAAAGCCCCACGGCGCGAAACGCCTTTTCTTCGGCGGGGACGATCACGGGCACCGAGATCGTATTGCCCTTGATCTTCAATGCCTTCATCAGGTTCGAGCCCTTGACCAGCAGCTCAAATTCGGGCAGAAGGTTCAGCAAAAAGTCGGTGTTTTCCAAGACGTAGGTCTGCACGATCCGCTTCCAGGAGCGCAGCGACTGGCGATAGACCTCGTTGATGGCGGCGTTGAACGCAAGCGATAGCGCTGTTTTCTGGTTCTCACTCTGCTTTTTGCCGAAGGGCGTCAGATCTGCGATGCAGGTGTATGCGTCGTCCTTGAAATTCAGGCGCAATATTTTTTGCAAAGTGTCGCCCGAACGGAAATATTCGGGGTTGATCGACAGCACCCCCGCGTCACGGGGACGAAGCTGGGCGTCCAGATTGACGCCCACCGTCACGCTTTTGATCTCGCGCACACGGTTGGTCAGCTCCGCTAATCGCTGGTTCAGCTCGGCGTAGTAATCGCTTTCCACAAGCTCCGCTATATACGAGGAAAGACGCTGAAAAGCGACACTTCCGTAAGTCTTGCCGCAAAGTCCCTCGTGCAGGATCTCGATGCTGGAAATATACAGCTCGATCTCGGTCATGCTGGAAAGATAATCCGACGTTTCGCCGCTGTCGTTTTCCAGACGCCGCAGCTCCATGATGTCAAAAAGCACGGGGACCAGCTTGCCCAGTGTTTTGACGATATCCTCGTGCGCGAGCAGATCTGCGAAGACCTCCTGACGGTAGGCGATCACGGTGGGATCGGTGGTCATATATTCCGAGAGTGGGGAATTTTTCAGGGGCAGCAATTCCAGCAGCCCAAGCTCCTCTAACGTGAATTCGTCAACGCGGAGCTTGTCCTCGACCGCGAAATGCGCGCGGCGAGAGCTTGCGCTTGGATACAGCAAGCTGAATTCGTTGAAATTTTGATCAGACATGGAACTCCTCCTTTGGATCAAGAAATGGGCAGCGTCAGCAAACCGTTTCTTGTGGGTACGGCAAGCTCGGTAAAGCCGCAGTCTGTCAGGACCTGCTTGGCTATGTCGAAATGCTGCGCGACGGCAGCGAGATTGTGGGCGTCCGAACCGACGCTGATCAGCCTGCCGCCAAGCGAGCGGTACAGGGCTACGATCTCTGCGGTGGGGGAAAGCACCCCACCCTTTGCGGGGGAGATGGCGGCGGTGTTGACTTCAAGCGCCACCTCTTTTTGGATCAGCTTTTTCAGCAGCGCCGACAGCTTGTCGAGAAAGGGTGTGAAATCAACGTCCCTTCCCGCGCGGCGGACGTAGCGATGCATATAGGTCAGGTGCGTGAGCACGTGAATACCGTCAAAATCAAGCAGCTCGGTCATTTCGGTAAGCGCTCGGTCAAACAGATCGGCGATCTGTGCGTCGGTCGGCGCGCTGTAATCCATATAGTAAAAATCCTGCTGCGAGCGAAGGTTGTGCAGCGAGCCCAGCACGAT
>JAGAMJ010000176.1 GCA_017624795.1 Clostridia bacterium | reverse complement strand
CGCCCCATCGTTCGCCTGTCGTTTTGCATCAAATGGCTGTACTTTGGGTGCGGCGGCATCAGCATTCTTGCTTTTGTCTTTGCCCTGACCAAATTGCTGGGTGTATTTTAACAGTCAAAAAAGCCGTCTTTTGACGGCTTTTTTGTTTTTTTCAAAAATCTATTCCCTACGCAATAATTTTATGATATAATATAAATATTGTATCGTGCGAAAGGAGATGCCAAATGGAAAGCTTTGTGAAGCAAAACGCAGAGCGTGACGGCTTTTTGCCGATCTCGCGCACCGATATGGAGCGCCGCGGCTGGGATACGCCCGACTTCGTTTACGTCACGGGCGACGCTTACGTGGATCACCCCTCGTTTGGCGTTTCGATCATTTCGCGCGTGCTGGAAAATGCGGGCTACCGCGTGGCGATCCTTTCCCAGCCCGACTACAAAAGTGCCGACGCCTTCCGCGAGTTCGGCAAGCCGCGCCTTGGCTTTTTGGTGAGCGCGGGCAACATCGACTCGATGGTGGCGCACTACACCGCCGCCAAGAAAAAGCGCTCGACGGACTACTATTCCCCCGGCGGCAAGGCGGGAAAGCGCCCCGACCGCGCGCTGATCGTGTACTGCAACCGTATCCGCGAGGCCTATGGCGACGTGCCGATCATCTTGGGCGGTCTTGAAGCGTCCTTGCGCCGCTTTGCCCACTACGATTATTGGGAGGACCGTATCCGCCGCTCGGTGCTGGTGGACGCGCGCGCCGACATTTTAACCTACGGTATGGGCGAAAAGATCCTTTTACGTATCGCGGAGCTCCTTGACAAGGGCGTACCCGTACGCAAGATCCGCGACGTGCGCGGCACGGTCTTTCTTGCCGCGCGTGAGGACACCGTTCACTTCCCCATCGCCGCCGCCTTTGACTTTAACGAATTGAAGCAAAGCAAGCGCCGCTACGCCGAGGCGTTCGGCGCGCAATACCGCAATCAGGACGCCGTGAGCGGCGGTGCGCTGATCGAATATTACGACAGCAAAATGCTGGTGCAAAATCCCCCAATGCCCCCGCTTGAACGCGAGGAGTTAGACCGCGTTTACGCTCTGCCCTATATGCGAACCTACCACCCCGTTTACGAAAAAGACGGGGGCGTGCCCGCCATTGAGGAGGTGCGCTTTTCGATCACGCACAACAGAGGGTGCTTTGGCGCGTGCAACTTCTGCGCGCTCGCCTTTCATCAAGGGCGCACGGTGCGCTCACGCAGCATTGAGAGCGTGGTGCGTGAGGCAAAATTGATCACCGAAATGCCCGATTTCAAGGGCTACATACACGATATCGGCGGTCCGACCGCCAATTTCCGCTTGCCTGCCTGCGACAAGCAGCTCACGCACGGCGTTTGCACCAACCGCAAGTGCCTTGCCCCCACGCCCTGCCCCAATTTGAAGGTTGATCACAGCGAGTACATCAAATTACTGGAAGCGGTCGAGGCGTTGCCGCGTGTGAAAAAGGTCTTTATCCGATCGGGCATTCGCTTTGACTATCTGCTTGCCGATAAGGACGAAAGCTTTTTCAAAAAGCTGGTGCGCGACCACGTCAGCGGACAGCTCAAAGTCGCCCCCGAGCATTGTGCCGACCGCGTGCTGGACGCGATGGGCAAGCCGCATTTTGAGGTGTATCAGAAATTCCGCAAGCGCTATTTCGAGCTGACAAAGTCCATGGGCAAGGAGCAATACCTTGTGCCGTATCTGATGTCCAGCCACCCCGGCAGCTCTCTTGCCGAGGCGGTGGAGCTTGCCGAGTGCCTCAAACGCGACCGCTACGCGCCCGAGCAGGTGCAGGATTACTACCCCACGCCGGGTACGGCATCGACGGTGATGTACTACACGGGCATCGACCCCCTGACGATGAAAAGGGTGCACGTGTCCACCGATTATCACGAAAAGCAGCTCCAACGCGCACTCTTACAGTTCAACCGACCGCAAAACGCGCCGCTGGTGCGCGAGGCGCTTTGCACCGCGGGGCGCGAGGACCTGATCGGCTACACGCCCGAATGTCTGGTGCGCCCCGCGCAAGCGCCGCCACGTAACGGAAAACCGTTAAGCACACGGCAGGGCGATCGCAAGCCAAAGGACGGCGGCAAGCGGCAAAGCAGTGGCACGCGGTACGCGAAGTCGCAAAAAGCCGCACCCAAAAAAGCAGTAACGGCACAAAAAGCCGCACAAAAGCATAGTAAAAAGAAAAAGTGAGGAATAAAATATGGATATCAACGTCAAAATTCTGCTGTCCCGCGGTATGGAAGCCCCCGCTTACGCGACCGAGGGCTCTGCCGCCATCGACCTGCGCGCCGCCATTGACGAGGGCACGACCGTGACGATTGAGCCGGGTGAGCGCGCGCTGATCCCCACGGGCCTTGCCATCTCCCCCGAAACGACGGGCGTCGTCGCCATCGTTGCCGCGCGCAGCGGTCTTGCCATCAAGCAGGGGATCTGCCTTTCCAACGGTATCGGCGTCATTGACAGCGACTACCGCGGTGAGATCTGCGTGGGACTGCACAACACCTCGCGCGTTCCCTTTACCGTGAACCGCGGCGACCGCATCGCGCAGATGATGTTCATGCCCGTTTATCAGGCAAAGCTGATCGAGGCGGCCTCGCTTGACCGGACCGCGAGAGGCGCGGGCGGCTTTGGCTCGACGGGCGTGAAGTGATGCGCATCGTTCTAGCTTCCAAATCCCCCCGTCGGCGCGAGATCCTGTCGATGCTGGGGCTCAAATTCGATATCGTCAGCGCCGACGCGGACGAGAGCTCCAAGATCACCGATCCGGCACAGCTTGTGCGGGAGCTTTCGTTGCGCAAGGCGTGCGCTACCAAGGCACTTTTGCAGCAACAGGGCGAGTGGAACGACGACACGCTGATCATCGCCTCGGATACGGTGGTAGCAGTGGACGGCACGATCCTCGGCAAGCCCCGTGACGAAGCCGACGCCGCCCGTATGCTCGCGCTGCTCTCGGGTCGCACCCATCAGGTCATCAGCGGCGTTTCGCTGCTGTACGGCACACAAGAGCGTGCTGACTTTGACGCAACGTCGGTGCATTTTTGCGACATGACGCAAGACGAGATCACACAGTACGTGAGCAGCGGCGAGCCGATGGATAAGGCGGGTGCTTACGCCGTGCAGGGGCTGGCGAGCGTCTATATCAAGGGGCTTGAAGGTGACTACTTCAACGTGGTGGGACTTCCCGTGCATAAGCTGAACACGATGCTTCGCGAGCTATTGGGTGTTTCGCTGCTTGCGCTTGGGCGTGAATGATTTTATAAATATATCAATTTCCATCACACGTCTTTCACAAATCTATATTAGAATGAAATCCTAAATCATTTTTGTCAGGAGAAATACAGAATGCTTTCACTTCGTGAAATCGTCAAAACCTACATTACGGGCGATACCGCGGTGCACGCGCTGGGCGGTGTGTCGATCGACTTTCGGGAAAGCGAGTTCGTGTCGATCCTCGGTCCATCGGGCTGCGGAAAGACCACGCTGCTCAACGTCATCGGCGGTCTTGACCGCTACGACGGCGGCGACCTTGTGATCAACGGGCGCTCCACCAAGGAGTACCGCGACGCCGATTGGGACACCTACCGCAATCACTCGATCGGCTTTGTGTTCCAAAGCTATAATCTGATCACGCACCAGACCGTGCTTTCCAACGTGGAGCTGGCGCTCACCCTCTCGGGCGTTTCGCGTGAGGAGCGCCGCGCGCGCGCCATCGAGGCGCTGGAAAAGGTGGGGCTTGGCGATCAGATCCACAAAAAGCCCAATCAGATGTCGGGCGGTCAGATGCAGCGCGTGGCGATCGCGCGTGCGCTTGTGAACGATCCCGATATCCTGCTTGCCGACGAGCCCACGGGCGCGCTGGATACGGCAACAAGCGTGCAGGTCATGGATATCCTGCGCGAGGTGGCAAAGGAAAAGCTGGTGATCATGGTCACCCATAACCCCGAGCTTGCCGCCGAATATTCCACCCGTATCATCCGCCTCAAGGACGGACTGATCACCGACGACTCCAACCCCTTTGTCACCCCCGTGGAGCAACAGGAAACGGAAACGATAGCGGAAAGTGCCGATGCGGCACCCACCGCACCCGAGAAGAAGCGCTCGAAAAAGGCAAAAAAGAACGCCGACGGCAAGGGCAAGAAGTCGATGTCCTTCCTCACTGCCCTCTCGCTCTCGCTCAACAACCTCATGACCAAGAAAACGCGCACGCTCTTGGTGTCGGTCGCGGGCAGCATCGGCATTATCGGTATCGCACTGATCTTAGCGCTTTCCAACGGCGTCAATCTGTTCATCGCGAACATTCAAGAGGAAACGCTGACCTCTTACCCCATTTCGATCACCGCCGAGACCTCGGACTACGCCGCCATGCTTTCCGCGATGGTGGGCACCAGCGGTGAGGATAAGGCAGACCGCGACCCGAACAAAATATACGTGGACGATTCGATCAGCAACATGGTCAGCGCCATGACCACGATGGATAAGAACAACCTCGCCAAATTCAACGAATACTTGAAAAGCCGCTACGACGAGATCAAGGGCGATCTGACCGCGATCCAATATTCCTACAATATGGACTTGCAGATCTACAACGCCTCGACGCAGTACGGTGAAAACGGCGTGTTGCAGGTGAGCCCCTCGGGGATCCTGTCCGACTTCGGCAACGAGTACGGGGGACTTTCGATGATCACCGACAGCATCAGCATCTTTTCCGAGATCATGCCCGGGCGCGACGGCGAGCTGATCAATCAGACCGTTTACGAGCAATATAATTTGGTAGACGGCAGATGGCCCGAAAATCAAAATGAGTTAGTGCTGGTGGTCGATCGCAACAATACGGTCGCCAACATCACCCTTTATATGCTGGGTATGCTCAACCCCGACGAGATGACGGCTATGATGGCTGCCATGATGCTGGGTGAAAAGTACGACGCCAAGACCGAGGGCATGAGCTTTGGCTATCAGGATTTCTACGATTTGGATCTGAACCTTGGCTACAATTCCGATTTTTTTGCCAAGTCCGACGCCACCTATGAGGCAAACGGCAAAAATCTTCCCCTGTGGAAGGATCTGCGCGATGAGGACGGATTCCTGCCCGAAACTGTTTACGATAAGGGCTTGCAGTTAAAGATCGTCGGCGTGATCGCGCCCAACCCCGATGCCTCCTCCACCTCGATCAGCGGCGCGATCGGCTATACCTCGGCGCTGACCAATGCGGTACTCGCCAAGGTGGGCGACAGCGAGCTTGTCAAGCAGCAACTCGAAAACCCCACCCACGACGTGTTCACGGGCCTTCCCTTCCAGATCGACGACGTGGATACCCTGACCGATGCACAAAAGAAAGAAAAGCTTTCCAAGTACTTCTCTACGCTGACAAATTCCGAAAAGGCGGCGCTTTTCCTTGAAATCCGCTCTGCCATTTCGGACGCCAAGATGGCGGAATATCTCACCGAGGTCAAAAAGACCATTGACACCGCCGAGAAGCAACGTGAATTTTTGATCAATCTTTACGCCTTCAACAGCAAAAACGGCTCGCTTGCCGTCGGCACCTTCGCTAACGAAGCGGTCGCCACCATTCTGCACGCCATTGATCCGACCTACACGATCGAGCAATACCAGCAGATGGTCGCCACCCAATACGCCGCCGCCTTCCAGCTGGACGGCAAGGAGGTCAAAAAGGACGGCGAGGGCGCAGATGCCTACGACAAATATGCGGGGCTGATCGACGCCCTTTACAGCACCCCCGAAAAGCTGGCGCAGGCGTTTGACAATATGACCGCGATGACCATTCGCTCGGTCTACCCCATGATCGAGGGCATCAACATCCAAAAGGAGCTGATGCAGCCCACCGCGCCGCATTTTGCCGCGTTCCTTGCGCAAATGAACACGAAATATCCCGATCTTGCCGCCAAGCGCTACTACCTCTATGAGGTGCTATGCGCCACCAACGGCATCAAGCCCGAGGATAAGGACAATATGATGGTGGGCGGCGCGTTCAACCCCAACTATTCCCTCGCAAACTCCCTTTACACCTATATTTCCACCCTTCAGGAGCTTGAGATCGAGCCGCGCTTTACGGGTGAGCTTTACAAGGCATACGGCAACAGCTTGCTTGACGAAGCTACACGCAACGAAGCAACCGCCGCACTGTTCCAACAATATCTGGACGGACTCACCGAGGCGGAATACGCCGCGCTTTATGCCGACTATATGGAAAAATCCGACAGCACCTATGACGAGAACCTGATCTTGATGGGTGCCAACGTGGACGATGCGGCGCTTTCCGCCATCAACATCTATCCCGTGGATTTTGAGGCAAAGGAACGCCTCTCGCAGATCATCACCGACTACAACAATCAAGAAGGACTTGCCGAGGAGGATCAGATCTCCTACACCGATATGATCGCCATCATGATGTCCTCGGTGACCATCATCATCGACGCCATCACCTACGTGCTGATCGCCTTCGTGTCGATCTCGCTGGT
>JAGAMJ010000175.1 GCA_017624795.1 Clostridia bacterium | reverse complement strand
TTGACCTTCGAGATGAGGCAGCGTCCCGCTTGCGCATTTCGGCGCACACCTCTCCCCCCGATCTAAAAGAAACAGAGGAGAAGCTGAACGCGCTCTCCCACGAAAAGGAGGAGGCGATCTCGGCACAGGAATTCGAGCGTGCCGCTGCCTTGCGCGATCAGGAAAAGTCCCTGCGTGAATCCTACGATCAGGCAAAAAAGGACTGGGAGGCAACGGTCGGTGATCAGCAGCTGACGGTTTGTGAAACCGATATTGCCGACGTGGTCACGCAGTGGACAGGCATTCCCGTCAGCCGCCTTTTGGAGGAGGAAAGCGAGCGACTCTTGCACCTGGACGAGCTGCTGCAAGAACGCGTGATCGGTCAGAACGCAGCCGTGGAGGCAGTGGCACGCGCCATTCGCCGCGGCAGAATGGGCCTGAAAGACCCCAAACGCCCGATCGGCTCGTTTATCTTCCTTGGTCCAACAGGTGTGGGTAAGACCGAGCTTTGCAAGGCACTTGCCGAGCTCTTGTTCGGTGATGCCGGCGCAATGATCCGTATGGATATGTCGGAATATATGGAAAAACACAGTGTTTCCAAGCTGATCGGCTCGCCCCCCGGCTACGTTGGCTTTGAGGAGGGCGGACAGCTGACTGAAAAGATCCGCCGCAAGCCCTATTCCGTCGTCTTATTTGACGAGATCGAAAAAGCGCACCCCGACGTCTTCAATATCCTTTTGCAGGTGTTGGAGGACGGCATTTTGACCGATTCGCAAGGACGCAAGGTCGATTTCAAAAACACCATTCTTATCATGACCTCAAACGTGGGCGCTTCGGCGCTGACCGCACCCGCGCGCGGCGCTTTGGGCTTTGCACAAGACGATAGCACGGCAAGCGACGGCGAGCGTGCGAGCGCCAAGGTGATGGAAGCGCTGAAAGCCACCTTCCGCCCCGAATTTTTGAACCGCGTGGACGACATCATCATTTTCAACCGTCTGACCGAGGAAAACATCCGCGCGATCGCTTCCCTGTTGCTTGCAGAGGTTGCGAAACGGGTGGAAAATATCGGAATTTCGATCTCGTTTGACGATGAGGTCGCCGCCCTGATGGCAAAGGAGGGCTTTGACGCCGTTTACGGCGCGCGCCCCTTGCGCCGCGCCATCGTGCGCCTGATTGAGGACGCGTTTTCGGGCGCGATGCTGGAAGGTAAATTCAAGGCGGGCGACAGTGTAAACGCAACTGTTAAAGATAACGCCGTCGTATTTGAAAAGGCAGAGAACTTCTCTTCTAATAGCAATCTCGAAAATGATTAATTGCATCAAAAAATCGCCCTTTTTTAAAGGGCGATTTTTTTGCTTATTCAATAATCTTATAAACAACCTCTAACCCATAATTAGGGTGATATGTCCAAGAAATCGTCACGCCAAAATCCTCAAATGTTTCCGTTTGCCTTCCCATGTTATACGAGGTATTCAGCATATCATTATAAAGAGAATCTGGTAATCCAATTGCTTTATTAATGTCTTCAATGGCTTCATCTGCTACACTAATAAAATAGTCTTCATAATCATTGGGATTTGTATCAATTTCCAAATAACTCCCATCGGATCCAACCTCTGCCCAAGCCGATTTACAATGTTCCTTAAAGAGCGCTTTAAAATCAGGATAATTTTTTACCTTTACCTCCAAGGTGTCGCTTTTATCACCACACTTAACAGTAATCGTACAATTTCCCTTCCCTTTGGCTATAATCTTACCTGTACTAGTAACGGTTGCAACGGTATGATTGGATGAAGAAAATGTAATTTCTACATCTACGCCCTCGGGATAAATAGCATATTTGATCTCCTCCGTTTCACCGACACGTAATGTGATTTCGGATTTGTCAAATTCCACTTTTTCGACAGCAGGTGGCTTTAAAAGGAAGAACAATAGAAGTCCAATAATCAGTACAACGCCTATGCTCACCCCAAAAACAACCCAAAAAACTTTGTTAGATGTGATTGGTTTTGATACCTTTTTCTCAGATTGCCAAATGTTTTTGCCGCATTGGGGACAAAACGTCATACCGCTTGATAAAAAAGATCCACAACCAGTGCATTGAAGTTGCTGTAATGTGTATCCGCTTCTTTCCGCATTGGCAACCGAGGATATCGAAGTTGGCGTTTGTGAGAGTTCTTCCTTTTCTGACCTTATATTCGCTTCGTTATTTACCTGATTCGTTTGTTCGTTCATTGTATCTCCTCCTTTT
Source organism: Clostridia bacterium (assembly GCA_017624795.1). Classification (GTDB taxonomy): domain Bacteria; phylum Bacillota; class Clostridia; order Oscillospirales; family CAG-272; genus Firm-07. The sequence continues at coordinate 1,958 of JAGAMJ010000175.1, read as the reverse complement.
ATTTCGATCAAAAATACAACATATGATGTATTTTCAAACATATTATATCATGTTCGACTTATAATGTCAACATAGATATTAAATTTTTTGAAACAAAAAGTCAGGAGGTAGTATGGCATATTATCCCCGCTTGCGCGATTTGCGCGAAGACCGCGATTTAACGCAAAGTCAGCTTGTTGAGCTCTTGCATATGCATAAGACCACTTATACCAACTATGAGCAAGGAAAACGTGAGATCCCCTTTGAATTGGTCATTCGGTTGGCTAAATTCTATAACGTTTCTACCGATTATATCGCGGGGCTCAAAAAAACGCCTCATTAAAAACATCAGCCCCACTCGCTAAAACGCGAGTGGGGCTGATGTTTTTTAGATGAATTTGCCAACGATGGAGTAGACCATCAAAGCCAGAATGATGACGGGAAGCACAAAGGTCATATAATAGCGGATCCACTTGGGGAATTTCAGTCCGTTGCCCGTATTGACCTCGCCCTCAAAGTTCTTCCAGCCCCAGCCGTAACGGGTGGTGCAGAAGAGCACGTACATCACGCTGCCAAACGGTAACAGCAGGTTGGAAACGATGAAATCCTCCATGTCAAGGAAGCCGCCAATGCCGGGAATCGCCGCACCGCTCCAAATGTTCAAGCTGAAAATAGCGGGCAAGGAAAGCACCATCATAAGACCGATGTTGATCAGGCAGATCTGCCAGCGCTTCAAATTGGTCAGCTCCAACCAAAAAGAAATGATGTTTTCAAACACGGCGATCACGGTGGAATATGCCGCGAAGATCATAAACAGGAAGAACAGCGATCCGATGATGCGTCCCGTCACGGCGCCCATCGAGTTGAAGATCGAGGAAAGCGTAGTAAACAGGAAGGAGGCGCCTACGGAAGATGCATCTACATTTACGCCGCCAAGGAAGGTAAAGCAAGCGGGGAAAATGATGAAGCCGGAAGCCAAAGCGATAAAGGTATCAAGCCCCGTAATGGTGACCGCCTCGCCCATGAGAGAGCGATCCTTGGAAATATAGCTACCGAAAATAGCGATCGAGCCGATACCCACACTTAAAGTGAAGAAGGACTGCCCCATCGCCGCGGTGATAACCGTGAAAAGATCAACGTCCTTCATGTTTTCAAAATTGGGGATCAAATAAAATTTGAGTCCCTCTCCTGCACCCGACAAGGTGCAGCAATAGATCGCAAGTCCGATGATCAGCGCGAACAGTGCCAGCATCATATATTTGGTGATGCGCTCAACTCCCTTTTGCAGTCCAAGCGAGCAAACAAGGAAGCAGATCAGGATCGTTGCAAACGTGGTGCCGATGATAAGACCGGTATTGCCGACGGTCTGCCCGAAATGCGCGCCAAGCTCCGCTGCGGGCACGTCCATAATACCCGTGTTAAAGAGGTATTTCCCGAAATACAGCAGCATCCACCCCGCGATCGTGGTGTAGCACATCATCAGCAGATAGTTGCCGCCGATGCCGAGATACTTCATAAAGTGCCATTTCTGACCGGGCTTTTCCAGCTTCTCAAAGGAAGAAGCAATGCTGCGCTGGCTGGCGCGTCCCACCGACAGCTCGCAGCACATCACGGGGATACCCAGGATCAGCAAAAAGGCAAGGTAGATCAGCACGAACAGTCCACCGCCGTAAGCACCCGTAATGATCGGGAAACGGTAAACGTTACCAAGACCAATGGCACAACCTGCCGAGATCAGCAGAAAGCCAAGATGCGAAGAAAATTTTTCTCTTTGTTCCATTTCATTTTTTCCTTTTTATGTATTTTATAAAACCTTTTTTATTATATACGATTTTACTTGTTTTGTCAATCCTTCACGGTATCCTTGATCAACCCCTTGACCGATAAGGGCATCAGCTGCCTTGGACTGTCAAGCACGGCCTTGGCGTCAAGCACCCCCACGCGCAGCATCGCGACCGCATGCAAGCACGCCTTGCGCG
>JAGAMJ010000174.1 GCA_017624795.1 Clostridia bacterium | reverse complement strand
CCCTGAAATACCTGACGCAGGCGGGCGGCAAGCTCTCGAAGGAGCTTGTTCTGGAATTCGCAGAGATCTGTCGGGATAAGGGGATCCGCTTCATCGTGATGTACGGACAGACCGAGGCGACAGCAAGAATGACGTACCTGCCTTGGGAATCGATCTTCGATAAAACGGCAAGCATCGGTATCGCGATCCCCGGTGGCAAGCTTTCCCTGATCGACGCAAACGATGCCTTGATCGAGGAGAGCGAAACCGTAGGGGAGCTGGTCTACGAGGGCGATAACGTCACGCTCGGCTATGCGACGTCTGCGTGCGATCTTGCCAGCGATGATCAGCGCCACGGCGTTCTTCAAACGGGTGATATGGCAAAAAGAGATGACGACGGCTTTTACTATATCGTCGGGCGAAAGAAGCGCTTCTTGAAGCTCTTTGGCAATCGCGTGAACCTTGACGAAACCGAGGGGCTGCTGAACAAAGAGGGCTTTCGGTGCGTGTGCGGCGGCAGAGATGACCTGCTGCGCATCTATATGGAATTCTCCTGCGGCAAGAGCGCGGAGGAAGCGCTCGCATTTATCAGCGCAAAGGTCGGCTTGAACCGTTCCGCCTTTGACGTTGTGATGATCAATGAGATCCCCCGAAACGATTCGGGCAAGGTCCTGTACTCTAAATTGGAGGAGCTGTATGGTTAATTACGACGAAATACTTTCGATCCCGCCGTACTCTATGGACAAAGACCAAAAGCACACCTTTCTCACGGGCGTGTTAAAGGAGCTTTCCGCACACCATTATGAGAACTGCGAAGGGTACAGAAGGATCATCGACGGTCTTTCCTACGATATCGCGGCGACAGAAAGCTATTATGATCTTCCGTGCTTGCCGGTCAGACTGTTCAAGGAATACGAGCTTCGCAGTATCGCCGAGGACAGTGTCGTAAAGACGATGACCTCGTCGGGTACAACGGGCCAGCAGGTTTCCAAGATCTTTCTGGATAGAGAAGCATCTGCCAATCAGACAAAGACCTTGACCAAGATCGTCAGCTCTTATCTGGGCAGCACGCGTCTTCCCATGATCATTTTAGACACCTCCGCCATTGTCAAAAACCGCGCTATGTTTTCTGCACGCGGTGCGGGCATTCTGGGCTTTCAGATGTTCGGACGCGACAAGATATACGCGCTCAACGAAAATATGGAGCTGGACGTCGAGGGGCTGACCGCGTTTTTGGAAAAGCATAAGGGGGAAGACATTTTCCTGTTTGGCTTTACCTTTATGATCTGGCAGCATTTTTATGAGGAGCTGAAAAAAAGCGGATACCGTCCTGACCTATCGCGCGGTATACTGATCCACGGCGGCGGTTGGAAAAAGCTGGTCGACAAAAAGGTTTCTCCCGCCGAGTTCAAGGCGGCGCTGCGCGATGTTTGCGGCATTCAACGTGTATATGATTATTACGGCATGGTCGAGCAGACCGGCACGATCTATATGGAATGTGAATGCGGCCACCTGCACGCCAGCATCTTTTCGGATGTCATCACGCGCCGCGCATCGGATTTTTCTGTGTGCGAAAAGGGTGAGAAGGGCTTGATCGAGGTCGTTTCGGTCCTTCCCAAATCCTATCCGGGACACGCGCTGCTGACCGAGGACGAAGGCATTGTATTGGGCGAGGACGATTGTCCCTGCGGCAGAAAAGGAAAATATTTTTCGATCTTGGGCAGAATAAAGAACGCCGAGGTAAGGGGGTGCAGCGATACCTATGCTACCAAATTCAAATGAGATACAGTATCTGTGCAGGGGAACAGCCGATTTTGAGCTGCTGCCCTCACTTCCAAAGCTGACACCCTTTTCACAGCAGGCGTGCGACTTTTTGGCGGAGCTTTCTTCGGAAATTATGAAAAATCCCGAGTCAAGGCAATATCCCGACGTGATCACGTTTGGCTTCTTTTGCCGCAAGGGAAACGTATCGAGGTTGAAGGAAGCGTATCAGGGTAAGATCGAAAACAGATTGGGGCGCGGCGTGTCCTTCCATATCGCCCCCTCCAACGTGCCGATCAACTTTGCATACAGTATGGTCGCTGCGTTCCTTGCGGGCAACGCCTGCATCGTGCGCGCCTCTGCCAAGCCCTTTCGGCAGATCGATCTTGTCTGCGAATGTATGAATCGCGTTTTCGCGCAGGATCGCTTCAAATCGCTGCACGACTATATCACCGTGGTGCGCTATCCCCGAAGCAAGGAGATCAACGATTATTTTTCCTCGCTTTCAGACGTAAGAGTCATCTGGGGCGGTGACGCGACCATTTCGGAGATCAGACAGTCGCCGCTTCCCCCAAGATCGATCGAGATCGCGTTTGCCGATCGCTATTCGATCGCGGTGTTCGACGCAAAGGCGATGTGCGCGGCGGAAAATATGACGCAGATCGCACGCGATTTTTACAACGACACCTATCTGTACGACCAGAACGCTTGCTCCTCGCCGCGCCTGATCTATTGGCTTGGCAGCGAGGAAGAGGCGCAGCAGGCGTCGGAGCGCTTCTGGACTGCCATTCACGAAAGCTTGCAGGGCAAATACACCGTCGAGCCGGTCATCGCCGTGGATAAATACACGGCAGCTTGCCGTTGTGCGATCGACCTCGGCGCCGAGATCAAGCCCTGGCGCGACAATTTGATCAGCCGTATTCGCGTCAGTCATCTTCGTGCCGACGTGATCGATTACAGATGCGCGGGCGGCAGCTTTTTCGAGTATGCCGCGACGGATCTGAACGCCTTGCGGGACATCATCACGCGCAAGTATCAGACCATTTCCTATTTTGGCGAGATCAAGGATAAAATTGCCGAGTTTATTCTGTCCAACGGGCTTTCGGGCGTCGATCGCATCGTTCCGATCGGAAAGACTGCCGATTTTACGCTTGTTTGGGACGGCTATGACCTGATCAGCCAAATGTCAAGAATTATCGATTTTTAAGTATGAAACAAACACCGAAAGGTGAAAAATTTAATTTTTTTGGAGGACGTTATGACAAATCTTGAGCTTTACAACAACGCATTTAAGGAGGCCTTCGGCGTAGAGGAAGCCGACCTTGCAGGTCTTGAATACCAGGGAATCGCAAACTGGGACAGCGTTGGACACATGAACCTGGTTTCCTTGTTGGAGGACGCGTTTGACATCATGATGGATACCGATGACATCATCGATTTCAGCTCTTACGAGAAGGGCAAGGAGATCCTTGCAAAATACGAAAAGACGATTTAAGGCGGGTTGTATGAAAACTCTTTTAAGCTTTGTGATACCGTGCTATCGAAGTGAGCTGACCATTGAAAAGGTGGTTGACGAGATCATTTCAACCGTTTCACAGCGTGAGGAATACGATTACGAGATCGTTTGCGTCAATGACTGCTCTCCCGACGGCGTCTATGCGGTGCTGCAAGGATTGGCAGAGCAGAACTCGAAGATCAAGGTGATCGACTTTGCCAAAAATATGGGCAAGCACGCAGCGGTGCTTGCGGGCTTTTCCTACGCAAAGGGCGAGTATATCGTCAACGTTGACGACGATTATCAGTGCCCCGTGAACGAGCTGTGGCGCTTGGTCGAGCCGGTCGAGCGGGACGAGTGTGATTTCGCGACCGCGAACTATTATCAAAAGAAGCAGTCCTTTGTGAAAAATATGGGCAGCAACGTCAATTTGATGATGTCGTCGATCATGCTGGGCAAGCCCAAAAGCTTGCGCTTTGAAAATTTCAGCGTGATGAAGCGCTTCGTTATGGAAGAGATCATCAAGTATGACAAGCCCTTCCCGTATTTGGAGGGACTGATCTATCGCGTGACCAAGCGCATCGCCGTGGTGCAAATGGAGGAGCGCGGCAGAGCAGACGGCAAAGCGACCGGCTTTACGTTGAAAAAAAGTCTTTCCCTTTGGATGAACGGCTTTACCGCGTTTTCGGTCAAGCCCTTGCGTCTGTCGACCTTTATGGGCTTTTTGAGCGCCTTTATCGGGTTTGCTATGGGTGTTTTCGCCGTGGTCAGAAAAATTCTGAACCCCAGAATTTTGTCCGGCTACACGTCCGTGATCGCCGTATTGCTGTTTGTGGGCGGCATCATTATGATCATGCTGGGGCTGATCGGCGAATACGTCGGCAGAATTTATATCTGCCTGAACAACACACCGCAATACGTGGTGAAGCGAACGATCAATACCGAGGATAAAAATAACACGGAGCAGTAAAAGAGAGGGCTTATGAAAGTCATTGATGCTTTTTGGGAAAAACGGAATTTGGGCGTCGATACGGTAGAGTTTGAGCTGGAAGCACAGGATACTGCCGCGCTTGTCGCGCAAAAGATCAAGGAAAACGAAAAAGTTTATAACGTGGTGAAGATCCCGGCAGGGCGATCCGACCTGCATTTTTTGATGCAGGAGCTTGGGTACGTGTACGTGGAAACCGCTTTTCATTTGATCCATGATCTCAAAGCGATCCCACTCAGCCCCCTGCAAAAAAGAATGACGGATTGCGTTTCCTATCAGAAAATGAACGAGGACGACGTGGCACAGCTGTATGCAGAGATCAAAAAGGGTATGTTTACGACCGACCGCATCGCGTTGCACCCGTCGTTTGGCGTGGAGATCGCAAATCAGCGCTATATCAATTGGATCGGGGACGAGCTTGCCCGTGGGTGCGAGCTTTTCAAGCTGATCTACAAGGAAAAGGCGATCGGCTTCTTCACCTTCAAAAAGCTGAGCGATGACGTCTATTATCCCTTCCTTGCGGGTATGTACGAAAGCCATATACGCAGCGGACTTGGCGTCAATATTGTGATCAAGCCCGTAGAGGAAGCCGTAAAGCGGGGCGCAAAATTCAGCGATACTTACGTGGTGACCAACAATTTGAGCTCACTGACGGCAAATCTTGATTACGGATACAAGATCCGTGGCTTTTCCACCGTTTTTCACAAATATAAGGGAGAGGAAACATGCTAACAGGTAAAACTGCGATCGTGACCGGTGCCGCGGGCGGGATCGGCTTGGCAACGGTAAAGTTATTTTGCAGGCATCACGCAACGGTGTATGCGTTTGTCAGAAAAGCTTATGACGATTTTCAAAGTGAGGTTGAGAAGATGCGCGCAGACGGTGCGCAAATTTTCGTGATCTGCTGCGATCTGCAAAGCGATGAAAGCATTTCCGCTGCATTGAAGGAGCTGACCGCCAAGACAAAGCAGATCGATATATTGGTCAACAATGCGGGCGCGGTCGCTGACAGCACAAGCTTTCAAATGACTGCTGCGTCCAAGATCAGACAGATCTTTGACGTGAATTTTTTCGGTCAGACGGCGTTAACGCAATACGTTTCCCGTTTGATGGCGCGAAAGAAGCAGGGCAGCATTGTCAACATCACCTCCGTTGCCGCAATTGACGGAACACCGGGGCAATATGAATACGTTTGCAGTAAGGCGGCAATGATCGGTGCTACGCGTGAGCTTGCCATCGAGCTTGGCAAAAGCAATATCCGTGTCAATGCGGTCGCCCCCGGTATCACCGAAACCAAAATGGCAACCAATATTTCCGAGGATCTGCATAAGGAAACCTTGCAGCACAGCGTGATGAAGCGCATGGCGTTGCCCGAGGAGATCGCCAACGCGGTGCTGTTTTTGGCGTCCGATATGTCCAGCTACGTGACAGGACAGATATTACGTGTTGATGGAGGCATTTTCTGATGATGATCGACGAACAAATCATAAAGAAATGCGAGCTCGCCGCAAAGCAGATGCGCTTGGACGCGATAACGGCGACCTATCAGGTGGGGAACACAGGCGCTCACATCGGCGGAACGCTCTCGATGATCGAGATCATGGCGGCGCTGTACGTGGGTGTTATGAACCTGTCCCCCGAAAATCTGAAATCGCCGACCAGAGATCGCTTTATTTTAAGCAAGGGGCATGGCGTTCTGGCGCAATACGTGGCGTTAAAGCAGATCGGCGTGATCTCACCCGAGGAGTTGCAGACCTTCAAGCAAAACGGAACGCGCTTGTATGCTCATCCCTCGCGTAATGCCGACATCGGCATCGAGTTTTCGTCCGGTAGCTTGGGCCAGGGCGTTTCTTTGGCTGTGGGCGTTGCGCTTGCGTTGAAGAAAAAGGGCAATCCTGCGCGCGTTTACGTTCTGGTCGGAGATGGAGAGTGTGACGAGGGCTCGGTTTGGGAAGCGCTTGCTTCGGCTTCGCACTTCGGCTTGGATAATCTCACTGTCATCGTTGACAAGAATGCGTTACAATACGATGGTGAAACCGACACGATCCTGTCTATGAACAGTCTTTCTCAAAAATTTGAGGCGTTTGGCTTTGATACACAGGAGCTTGACGGGCACAGTGTTGAAAAGCTGTTGTATGCCTTCCAAAAGCCAAGCGACCGCCCCAAGGCGATCGTTGCCAATACCGTGAAGGGCAAGGGCGTTTCCTTTATGGAGGGGAACGCGCTCTGGCACAACGGCAAGCTTTCGGAAAAGCAATATATCCAAGCAATTGAGGAGGCAAGCGTATGATCGACTTCAATGCGATGAATATCAAAATGTGGTCACGCCTTGGCTCTTGCGGGGCTTTCGGCGCCGCAATGATGGCACTTTCAGAGCAGGACGACGATCTTGCCGTGATCACTGCCGATCTTTGCTTTTATTCTGGCTCGGACCGTTTTCGCCAAAGTCACCCCGATCAGCTTTATAATGTCGGCATCGCCGAGCAGAATATGATCGGCGTTGCTGCGGGTATGGCAAGCGAGGGGTATAACGTTTTTGCCACCACGTATGCCACCTTTGCCGCCGCAAGAGTTTTGGATCAGGTTCGCGTCAATATGGGCTATATGCAATTGCCCGTTAAGCTGATCGGTCTTACAGCGGGGCTCAGTGTCGGTATTCTGGGTACCACGCACACCAGCAACGAGGATCTGGCGGCGATCCGCTCGATCCCCAATATCGTTGTGCTATCTCCCGCCGATACGACCGAAACCGTAAAGGCGGTGCTGGCTGCCGCCAAAGAAAATAAGCCGGTCTATATTCGTTTGAGTGGCGTTATGGGCTCCCCGTTGGTATATAAGCAGGATTATGAGTATACCATTGGAAAAGCGATCCGCTTGCGCGAAGGGAATGACGTTGCCATCGTTGCCACGGGCACGATGGTGGCAGAATCCTTGAAGGCGGCAGAGCTGCTTGCCGAGCAGGGGATCTCTGCCACGGTGATCGATATGCACACGATCAAGCCCCTTGATCGCGAAATGCTGATGAGCTGTCTTGACAGCAAGCTGATCGTCACCGTGGAGGAGCATAGCACGCTGGGCGGCTTGGGCTCTGCCGTATCCGAGGCGTTGGCAGAGGTGGCACACAAGCCCCCGCAGCTGCTGATCGGGTTGGCAGATCACTACGTGCACGCAGGCGATTACAAATACCTTTTGGAGCAGTATGGGCTCACGCCTGACGGTATTGCCTCCAAAATCGCGGGCAAGCTTGATGCGCTTTGATATGCAGATCAACAGATATGTTTTTGAGCTTGCCGGCAGCAATATGTACGTGGCGTTTTCCGGGAAAAAGGCGCTTGTGATAGATCCGAATGTTTCAGAAGGAGCGCTTGTAGAGCTGCAACGGCAGCAAATTGATGAGATTACGGTGCTGCTGACGCACGAGCATTATGACCACACGTCAGGACTTGTGTGGCTGTGCGAGCAATTTCGCTCGACCGTGATCTGCCACGAGCAAACGGCGTGTGCGCTGCGGCTTGGCAGGAACAACCGCCCGATCATAATCGCTTCCAACCGTATGCAGGACCTATCGCCCGACGCTGTCAAGGCGATGATCGAAACGCTTCCGCAAGGGTACCGATATGAGGCGGACGTTACCTTTTCCAAGGAATACACCTTCGATTGGGAGGGGCACAGGATCCGTATGATCGCCATGCCGGGGCATTCCAGGGGTGGGTGCTGCATTGAAATCGATCATGATACGGTGCTGACGGGTGATCTGCTGATCTGGAACACGCCCGTCATCACGCGCTTTCCGGGCGGAAGTGAGGAGCTGTATCAGGCACTGACGCTGCCGTATCTTGAAAGCTTGCCCGATTCGGTGACCGTTTTGCCGGGGCACGGCAGGCAGTTTTTGATGGGCGAGTACAGAAAATGAGAAGAGAAAGCGGTGCATCAAACCGCATAAAAAGAGCCGACATTGATGAATGTCGGCTCTTTTTGTGTTGGTGCGGGTGAAAGGGCTTGGATCTTCACAAAATTGCCCCACTAGAATCTGATCGGTCCCCTTTGTGGTCGTTTTTTGGAAAACGGGTTGGTAATGTTTAAGGTTGTAGCTAAATCAATAATTGAATCGGCTACCAAGTTCAATTCTTAATTTATTGTTTTTTTAGATATCTATGCTATAATAATGGTAGCAAGTCGTGAAAAATTAAATTTTATAGCGATTAATTTGAGGTGAAAAATGATCGATATCAAGCAAATAGGAATACAGATCAGAAAAATCAGAAATAACAGCGGATTAACTCAACAGGCCTTTGCCGACGCCGTTGGTGTAAGCTTTCAGGCGGTATCAAATTGGGAGAGAGGAATAGCGCCTCCGGACCTTCATAATCTTGTGAATATCGCAGAATGCTTTGGCGTTCTCATAGATGACCTGCTACGACCGGATCAAGAGGATTTGATTTTGGGAATAGATGGGGGAGGAACGAAAACTGCATTTGCTGTTACTACGTACGACGGAAGGATAGTGAAATATTTTACCGAAGCAGCAAGCAATCCTAATGACATTGGTGTAAAAGAGACTTTTGACATTATATTCAGGGGCATTTTAGAAGCCCTGGATACTCATCATTCCATATCAACTGTGTTTTGTGGGATTGCCGGGGTTGCTACCGGTGGGCAGGCGATGTATCTTGCCCAAGAATTAAAGAAAAAATTCCCAAATAAAAAAATCGTCGTAAAGAGCGATTATGAAAACATTTTCGCAATGGACGAGAAATCGGATATTGCTATAATAAGCGGAACGGGTTCAGTTGTTTGTGTGCGAAAGGGTGATGGATATGCTCACGTTGGCGGTTGGGGATATCTGTTTGACAAGGCGGGCAGCGCTTACGATATTGGCAGAGAAGTTGTATTTGCGGCGCTCGAAGAAGAGGAGCTTTGCAAGCCGCACTCCTTAATAAGCGATCTGTTGAAAAAGCAAATGGGTGTTTGTGCGGTAAGAAGCATTGTTGGCTCCTTGTATAAGGGAGGGAAACCGTGCATTGCATCCTTGGCGAATATAGCTTTTCTGGCTTATAAAGAAGGCGACGCGAAGGCATATGAGATCATTGATGCGAATGCGGCTCGTCTTGGAGAGCTGCTGAATGCGGCGGTAGAGATTCACCGCGTAAGTCCGCGCGCTGTTGCAGGTGGCGGAATGTTCGAGCATCACGGAGAGATCATGCTTAATCATCTGTCAAAATATACAGACGTGGAAATAATCCTTCCCGAATGTCCGCCTGTATACGGCGCGTGCGTTCAGAGCAGAAAGCTTGTGGGTGAAGGAGTACCGGAAGATTTTTGCCGCAATTTTATCAGCAGTTACGAAGGAGTAGTAAAATGAATGTTCCAAAAACTGAAATGAGAAATCCCCTCAGCATGGCCATGGATAAAATGAGCACCGAGGAAATGGCGCGGCTTGTTATTGCGGCGAATTACGACGCCGTCAAAGCGGTAGAAAATGCGTCTTCCCACATTGCCGATGCGATAGATGTGATTGCTGCTGCTTTTGAAAACGGACATAGGTTGTTCTATGTGGGAGCCGGAACATCGGGACGCCTTGGCGTTTGTGATGCCGCCGAATGTCCCCCCACCTTTGGCGTTCCCTACGATACGGTCAACGGTATCATAGCCGGCGGAAAAGAGCGTATGTTCAAGGCAGGAGAAAACGAGGAGGACAAATATGAAAACGGGCAAATGGCTATAAGGGAATACGGCGTATCGGCGGGAGATGTCGTAGTCGGTATTTCGGCTGCGGGGAATGCGGCGTACGTGGTAGGCGCGCTCGAAGAAGCGAAAATGATCGGTTGCATCACCGTTGGGCTCAGTTGCAATCTTGATACGGCTGTGCTAAGAGTAGCCGATATTGCTATTTACACCGATACCGGTGCGGAGGTGCTTACAGGTTCTACCCGTTTGAAGGCAGGAACGGCGCAAAAGATCGTGCTGAATACCCTTACTACCTGTGCTATGACAAAAACAGGAAAGGTTTATGAAAATATGATGATAAATCTTTCCCCGACGAACGAGAAGTTGAAAAAACGAGTGATCCGTATTGTCACGGAAATACTTTCCTGCGACGAGGATGAGGCGATATCCCGCTTGGAGAATAATGATTGGAACATACGACAGGCGATCGAAAAATAAAGGAGATGTAAAAAATGCTGATCAAGGGTAACGATTATCTTGTGGAGCTTGTGTGCAGCGACAATTCGGCTGCAATAGGCGGAGGGCATTTCGGTGAAGTGTCGCTTGCAGCCGCTCCGCTTTTTCATACGAGGATAAAGAATGTTGAAAACGGAGAAGTTCTGGTTATAAGCAGTGAGAGCGATTGGGGCAAGGTTCGTATAAACCATATCGGTCATACCGTCGATGCTTATTTTAAGGATCCTTGCGGAATATCAGCACTGACGATTGCCGTCAAGGGTGTTTGCGATGATAAGGGGATCTCTTGGTCTGTTGAAGTGTTTAATGACAATCCGGTATGGTCTGTGATGAAGGTCACTTATCCGATTCCCGTTGTGCAGTCAGAGCATTTTGATTTGTTTGTTCCGTATGGCAGCGGCACCGTTATAAAGGACGCAGGTAATGGCAAATACAAATGTCACCATAGGTACCCGGGTGGCTTTATTGTTATGCAATATTTTGCGGCTTACGGCGAAAACGGCGGAATTTACATAGGCGTTGAAGACGGAGAAGGTGCTATAAAGGATATCTCTGT
>JAGAMJ010000003.1 GCA_017624795.1 Clostridia bacterium | reverse complement strand
GTGTATATACTGTATTACACTTATAATACCGTACTAATACATTTATTAATAAATAATTTTTTTATAAAATATTAATGAAAATTTCATTATAAATTTAATAATATAAAATTAATTTTTTTTGTTACTGGTAGAATAATACTATATATTGTTTTTGAAAGGAGGACCGTATGGCAAGTCGTAAAAAGATCGAAGAGCAAGAGCAAAAAAACGACCAGATCGAAAGCAAAGCAGCAGCTTCTGACAAGCCCAAGGTGCCTCAAAGCAAAGCCAAGTCGACCGCAAAAGCGGCTTCCGACAAGCCAAAGCCGATCGGGGGCAGAGCCAAATCGACTGCAAGCTCGGCTTCCGACAAGCCAAAGTCGACCGGGGGCAAAGCCAAGTCGACTGCAAGCTCGGCTTCCGACAAGCCAAAGGCAACGGGGAGCAGAGCAAAGAAGCCGACGCAAGCTGCTGCTCAAAGCAAAGACGTTGAGGACAAAAACGATCGGCTTTTGCCTTTGATCGTAGAACAAAAAGAGGAAAAAGGGGAAGAAAAAAAGGGAAGTAAGACCGACGCAGCGCCCCAAAATTTGCCGACGGTGGCAACGGGCAGCGACGTCGCCGCTTCTACCGTTCCCATCAACTTTCCCGAAATGGAAAAGCACAATTTTTGGACCCGTGCGCTTGTGATCCTTGTGATGCTGGCGGTGCTTGCCGCATCGGTGGCGATCTTTATGTTTCGCCCGTCCGAATATACCGAGCGAACAGATTCGGTCAATTTCCTGTATCTGCCCGATAGCAATCAGACTGTGATCGCAGTCAACGGCACGGCGCGCGATACGGTAAACGGCGCACTGCGCTATAAGACCTATGACGGAAGCGGACGTACCTGCGCCGCATTGATTGAGGATCGCTTGTATCTGATCAAGGGAAAAAAGGTCACAGAGGTGGCTGCGAATATCAGCGATTGCGTGCTTTCCGTGAACGGTCAGGCACTTGCCTATCGCAATACGGCAAACGAGCTGTTTTATATGATCGTCGGCAAAAAGGACGGGACCTACCGCATTTCTGGCACTGCCACCGACGCACGCTACTGCCTGTCACCCGACGGTAAGGAAATGGTGTATTCCTTTGAAAAAGACGGCGTTTTACGTATGGACGTTTATTCCCGTACGGGCAGCAAGCCGTATCTTTCCGACAACGAGGGTTGTTATCCCGTCAGCGTTTCCGACAACTGCCGCTATCTGTATTATACCAAGGACAACGGCTCGCTTTACGTTTTGGTCAAAAAGACCGATAAAAGCGTCCTGTGCGGTGACGCGCCCGAGCTTTCCGGCTTGATCTTCAATCGCGATAACATCGAGGTGCTGTTTTGCAACGGTACTGAAACGCGGCTGTTTGTAAACGGCGAGCGCTTGCTTTTGCCGGAGCTGCTCTCCACCGACGCGTTAGAGCTGATCCCCAACCGCCGTGTCGCCGCTTTGACACGCGTCGTGGGCAAGCAGTATTTGGTGGAAAGTCTTTGTGACAATTATTATCTGCACTACAAGGGAACCGGAAAGATGCTGGTTTTCCTGGAACGGAAAAAGGATAAGGGCGAGCTTTTGCCCGTGTACGCGGTAGACGGGCGCGAGAGCATAACGGTCACCGATAAGGCGGTGTTTTTCCTCAGCACCTCGCAAGGAAACGCAACGCATACGAACCTGTACTATTGTAAAGCGGGCAAGACCAAGGTCGAGGAGCCACTATGGGACGTCAGCCGATTCTGTACCAACGTGGACGGCAGCCGTATTCTCTATACCGATGAACACGGTGCACTTTTCTCTTACCGTTTGGGGGCTTTCCCCGAACGGCTGTGTGATAGCGTGATCAAGGAAAGCATCACGGTGACCGCGGACGACACCTTCTATTTCTATCGAAGCGAGGGCAGTCTTTGGGCGAGCGACAACGGCGAGCAGCTCCGCGCACTGCGTGACGGTGTTAACGGTATGCTTGTGGACGGTATGACCGTTTACTATGTGACCGATGTTACCGAGGACGGCTGCGGCACGGTCTATTCCAATTACCGTAACACGCGTAAAGATACGAAGATCGGCGAGCGTGTTGCATCTATTCAATAGCAGAAAAGCCCCAAGTGTGACTTGGGGCTTTTCTATTGCATTTTTTATAAAATCCGCTATAATAGATCTGGTAATGCAAAAATATGCGAAAAGGAAGGATTTTATACAGTCAGATGAGATACCGCATACAAAAGGACGATCGCGCCCCTGCGTATCTTCAACTTTACAGGCAGATGCGAGATGATATCGTGGCGGGCGTTTACCCTTATCATACAAAGCTGCCCTCAAAGCGCCTGATATCCGATGAGGTGGGAGTCAGCACCGTTACCGTCGAGCACGCGTACGCGCTGCTTTGTGAGGAGGGATATATCGAAGCGAGGGAGCGAAGCGGATATTTTGTGATCTTTCGTACCGACGACGGCTTTGTGGCGTCCGCGTCACAAAAGGTGGCACACGTCCCTCTCGCAGATGCGACAGCCGATGTCACCGAGGCGTTTCCCATTACCGTTCTGACAAAGGCGATGCGGGGCGTGATGAACGATTTTGGCGAAGCCATTTTGCAAAAATCCCCCAACGCAGGGTGCTTGGAGCTGCGTGGTGCGATCGCGCAGTACCTTGCCCGAAGCCGCGGCATTTCTGCCACCGCAGAGCAGATCGTGATCGGCTCGGGCTCGGAATATCTTTACAGCTTGATCGTAGAGCTGCTTGGCAGAGAGCGCATTTACGCCATAGAGTCGCCCTCTTATCAAAAGATCGAACAGGTCTACCGCGCCTGTGCCGCGCGCTATGAGATGCTGCCGCTTGGCAGCGATGGCATCGAAAGCGCGGCGCTGTGGGCGACGGGGGCAGACGTTTTGCACATATCGCCCTATCGCAGCTTCCCCAGCGGCATCACTGCGACCGCTTCAAAGCGGCACGAATATCTGCGCTGGGCAGGGGACGACGGTGCGCGCTATATCGTAGAGGACGATTTTGAATCGGAATTTTCGGTTTCTAAAAAGCCCGAAGAAACGTTGTTTTCGCACACGTCCTGCGAAAACGTGATCTATATGAACACTTTTTCTCGTACGATCTCGCCCGCACTGCGTGTGGGGTATATGGTGCTTCCAAAGCACCTTGTGGCGACGTTTGAGCGCAAATTGGGCTTTTATTCCTGCACGGTGCCGACCTTTGAGCAGCTGCTGCTCGCAAGACTGATGTCAAATGGCGATTTTGAGCGACACATCAACCGCGTCAGGCGCAAAAAGCGGTGTGAGCTTTCGCACGGCTTTGAAGCAAAATAAAATTTTTAACACATTAACGATGCTCTTATAATTAAACGTATGATTTGATCACATGAAGGAGGATCACTTATGGGAGATATGATAAAAAAAGGCGTTCACGGGTGTAGCAGCGAAGACACCTACGTTGTGCCAAAGGAAGCGCTGATCCGCGAAAGATTGGAATGGTTTCGCGATCAAAAGCTCGCATTGATGATGCATTACGGTCCCTATTCCCAAATGGGAATGGATGCCTCGTGGTCCTTGTCAAGGAAGGATAATTGGGCAAGAAGAAACGTGGATTGGGAAAGCGACGTGGACGTTTACCGTCAGCAGTATATCAATTTGAATCAAACCTTCAACCCCATGCGTATTCAGCCCGATAAGTGGGCGGAGTTCGCGGCGGAAAACGGGTTCAAGTATTTGATCTTCACCACCAAGCATCACGACGGCTTTTGTATGTTTGATACAAAATATACCGATTATAAGATCACCTCGCCGAACTGCCCCTTCCACACCCATAAGTATGCAAATATTGCGCGAGAGGTTTTTGATGCGTTTCGTGCAAAGGGCATCGCTATTGCTGCGTATTTTTCAAAGCCGGACTGGAATTGCCCGTGGTATTGGGCGCCCAATATGGAAACGCCGGTCGGTGCAACGCGCTATCCCAATTATAAATTGGAGGAGCATCCCGAGATTTGGGAAAAGTTCATTGAGTTCACCCACGGTCAGATCATGGAGCTGATGCAGGAATACGGTAGGATCGACATTTTATGGCTTGACGGTGGCCAGGTGAAGGAAGCGACGGGTTTTGGGATCCGAATGAGTGAGCTGATCGCCAAGGCGCGTGAGGTGCAGCCATGGCTGATCGCGGCAGACCGTACCGCCGGGGGTGAGAACGAGAATTACATCACGCCGGAGCAGGGGATCCCCGATGACGTGATCCACGTTCCGTGGGAAAGCTGTATCACGGTGGGAACGCAATGGGGCTATAAATATGAGGATACCTATAAATCGGCACGGCAGCTTGTCCATATGCTGATCAAGGTTGTTAGCCGCGGCGGAAACCTTGCGCTCAATATAGGGCCTCAACCCAACGGCGAGCTTCCGGCAAGGGCGCTGCAAGAGCTGTCCGGGCTTGGTGCATGGCTCAAAGTGAACGGTGATGCGATCTACGGTACCAGAGCATTAGAGGTGCCCGAGATCGACGGCGTTCTTTTCACAAACCAGAAGGATACCGTATATGCCATCATTCCCTTCAACGAGGGAGAGGTG
>JAGAMJ010000173.1 GCA_017624795.1 Clostridia bacterium | reverse complement strand
TCCTATTTATTATACATCACAGAACAGCTTTTGTAAATACTTAAAAAAACTCCACAGCGCGTTTTGCGCTGTGGAGTTTTTGAAAATTTCATTTTTCAAAATGATCATTCATCTGTCGTGCCGTCAAACACAAGGTCATCAAGCGTCTTGACGATATTTTCCACTGCCTTTTGAAGCGGGACCTTATATGCGGCGTAAGAGGAAACCCAAGAAACACCGTTGAACGCGGAGCGAACGGGCATCTGGTACATATCGTACAGCTGGGAGGTGAAGATCTTACCGATATCGAAGCAGATCGAGCCACGAACGATTTCGAACATATCGGTTTCTGCCTGGGTATCAGCGTATTTCAGCTGCATGTTGACCTCGAAGAGCTGAGGCGTCACGATACGGTAACCCTCGGAAGCCCAGCACTCAACAACAGCAGAGAGCATCGAATAAGCTTCCTGCTTATCGCCACGGTCATTGCAGCCCGAGTAAATGCCGAAGATGGTGGAGGGCTGACCGATCGCCGTGTAATAGTTTGCCTGCTTCGCATCATACTTGGGGCAAGGCAAAATGCCGTAAGAGATCTCGGCAAAGTTTCCGGCGTGTCTGCAACGGAGTGCGGCAAACAGTGCTCTGCCACCGGGCATCATCGCACGGTAGTCACCTGCCAAGCTTATCTCGTCGCACCCAACGGTATCCTCTTTGAACCAGTCGGCAAGCTTCTGAACCAGCTTAACGGTCTTCATCGAGCCGTAGTCCTCGGAGATCTTCAACGTCTTGGCATCGTCCTTTTCGACCAGCTTCATGTTCGAGCCCTGATAGAACATCGAATAGACCTGATATCTGGAAACGATACCGTAAGTATCACCGGGGTCCTTAACGTTCGCGGTGTTACCGCCGCTGATATCACCGTAACCTTCGCCGTCGGCGCCCATGGTAATCTTGATCAGCTCATCAAGCGTCCAAGTACCATTGTATACCATATCGTAGAGCCACTGTGCCGCAGGGGAAACAAGATCTCTGCCCTTGCTATCCTTATCGGGTTTGACGCCCGCCTTCGTTGCCTCTACATCCCACTCGTTGGCAAGGAGCTCCTTGTTGAAGAACAGAACCTCCATCTCACCCAGAACGTTGGGGGACATATCACCAAGGAAGAAATACATACCGTCACCGATGGAGCATGCATCGACCATTCTGTCAGGCCACCAGGGCTTTTCGGTATTGATGTAGCACTCTTCTATCTGGTTGATATCCATCAAGAAGCCCTGCAAGGCGTAAATAACGATCGAGGTGGAATAACAACCGATAATATCATATGCTTTCTGACCGGTGATTTTATCCTGCTGAAGCAAGCCAGGAATGGAGTTGTTGTTTACCACCAAATACTCCATATCAACGTGCATACGGCGCTCAATTTCCTTGTTGCGGTCATATACCGCCATAAGCAAGTTGTCCGAGGAAATCGTTTCCACGTTAAACTCCGTATAGTTTCCTTTATCCCAACCAAGAACCGTGATCTTTTCACCCATGTAGTCCAGGTTATACTGATCCAGGTCGTCGCGTTCACGCAGGAACTCGTCCTCGGTTGCGGTTCTGTCAACGTCGTCGCCATTGCCGTTGCCATCATCACAGGCAACCACGGTCATCGCCAACATCAACAAAGCCAAAAGCAATGTAAGCAATCTGACAAAAGTTTTCATGCTGCTGTTTGTCCCCGCTCGTCACGGGAACAACCTCCTTTTCGGTTTTTTGGATAAGCGCATAGCTACGAAATATATTATAACAAGGCACGCGCACTTTGTCAATGATTTCTTTGGCGATATTAACACTTTATTAAAAATTTTCCATTCAAAATCCTCAAAATGGTACAAAATCGCTGCTTTTGTTCCGTTCGGGCAGCGTTTTTCGCGGCTTCGGCAAGGATCCTCTGCCCTCAAAAAGGCATCTGCAACGAAAAAATACCGCCGACTTGCGAAAACTTTATTTTTGTTCACTTGAAACCGGCGGCGGAATATGCTATACTAAATAAAAATTGTACGGTGGAGGGAAATATGGATAGGTTTTGTGCGATCGCCCCGGAGGAGCTGGAAAACGTGTTCCGCCTTGTGGGCAAGGATTGGATGCTGATCACCGCAAGGGGGAAAAACGAAAACGGTGACGACGTGATAAACACCATGACGGCAAGCTGGGGCGGCATGGGCGTGCTGTGGAGCAAGCCCGTTGCTTTTTGCTTCATTCGTCCCCAGCGCTACACGCACACGCTCACAGAGCAAAGCGAGCGCTTTTCACTTTCCTTTTTTTCGGAAGAGTATCGGGGGGCGCTGCGACTGTGCGGCACGAAAAGCGGCAGGGAGATCGACAAATTTGCCGCCACGGGCCTTACCCCCGCCACGGTCGAGGGTACCCCTTACGTAAAGGAGGCACGGTTGGTGCTGATTTGCCGCAAGCTGTATGCCGACACCTTGAAGGCGGCTTCCTTTCTGGATCACACCTTGCTGGAAAACTATAAGGACGGCGACTTTCACACCGTTTACGTCGCAGAGATCGAAAAAGCGCTGCTTTTAAGCACGTCTGCGGACTAAATCGTAAAATAACGCAAAGGAAAAGCAGAAAATGGACAACGTATTTGAACAGGTAAAGGCGCTCTGTCTTTCGGTCAAGGCGGCGGCTCCCTCCATCGCCACCGCAAGCAGCGAAGCCCGCGATCACGCCTTGCTTGCCATGGCAGACGCGCTGCTCGCGCAAAAGGACGCCATTCTGGAAGCCAATGCACAGGATCTTGACCGTGCCGCCGCAAACGGCGTACCCTCGGTCATGATGGATCGGCTCCGCCTTGACGAGGCGCGTGTGCAAGGGATCGCCGATGCGATCGTCGCGCTGACCGCGCTTGAAGATCCGTTAAAAACAGAGCGCAGCTTTCAGCGTCCTTCCGGCATCACGGTCACGTGTGCCCGTGTGCCGCTTGGCGTGGTCGCCATGATCTATGAGGCACGCCCCAACGTCACCGCCGATGCCGC
This sequence comes from Clostridia bacterium, assembly GCA_017624795.1. Taxonomy (GTDB): domain Bacteria; phylum Bacillota; class Clostridia; order Oscillospirales; family CAG-272; genus Firm-07. The sequence continues at coordinate 1,037 of JAGAMJ010000173.1, read as the reverse complement.
CGCCATCGCCATCAAATCCGGTAACGCGGTGGTGCTGCGCGGCGGAAAGGAAGCGATCAACAGCAACCGTGCCATCGTTTCGGCGCTCAAAAGCGCGCTTGCCAAGGTGGGGCTTGACAAAAACGCCATCGGGCTGGTCAACTCTACTGATCGGGAAAGCGCCGACGCGTTGATGCAGATGCGCGGACTTGTCGACGTTTTGATCCCCCGTGGCGGCAAGGGGCTTATTCGCAACTGTGTGGACAATGCCAAGGTGCCCGTGATCGAAACGGGAGCCGGCAACTGCCACGTTTACGTGGACTGTGAAGCTGACCTTGACAAGGCACTGCGCGTCACCGTGAACGCCAAATGTCAGCGTCCGTCTGTGTGCAACGCCGCCGAAACGCTGCTGTTGCACCGTGACATTGCCGCCGCCTTTTTGCCGCAATTTTATGCCGCCACACGCGAGTGGGAGCTTGAACTGCGAGGCGACAGCCGCGCTTGTGCGATCCTGCCCGAGGCAAGTGCCGCCACCGAGGAGGATTTTGCCACCGAGTACAACGACTATATCATGTCGGTCAAGGTGGTGGATTCGGTCGATGAAGCGATCGCGCACATCGCCAAATACGGCACCAAGCACAGCGAGTGCATCATCACCGAAAACGATGACGCCGCCGCAAGCTTCCAGGCACTTGTGGACGCCGCCGCCGTTTACCGCAACGCCTCCACCCGCTTCACCGACGGTGGCGAGTTCGGACTTGGCGCCGAGATCGGCATCTCCACCCAAAAGCTCCACGCGAGAGGCCCGATGGGGCTGGAAGCGCTGACTACGGTAAAATACCTCATCAGCGGCGATGGGGCGGTGAGGAAATGACAAAAACGCTAAGGACTCGCCCCCTACGAAGTTGTACACTGTCCTCTTGTTGGTCGCGGATACTACTCATCCGTCAGGCTTTGCCTGCCACCTTCCCTCACAAGGGAAGGCGAACGGTGCCCATAGTATCTCGACAGACAGAATGTATGAAAGGATTTGAAAAGAGATTCTTTCTATCCGTCCG
>JAGAMJ010000172.1 GCA_017624795.1 Clostridia bacterium | reverse complement strand
GTATATCGAGCAGGATGAGGACGTACTGTCCTACGCTCTTTTCGAGCAGGTTGCCGTCAAGTTTTTTGAGGCACGTAAGGCAAAAAAGTATGGCATTGACGCCACCTCTGCCGACGCTGCCCTTGGCGTGCATAGCGTTTGATCATTGAGTAATGCATGAAAAGCGGAGATGCCGTTGGGCATCTCCGCTTTTCATGTTTTGTTTTTTTGTGAGATCGTACGGGTAAGGGGATGCCGTCATAATAAAAATAGCATTTTTCCTGAAACGCCTTGCATTCTCTGCGTCTTTATGCTATAATACCCTCAATGCTTTTTTGAGGTGTCCCAATGCAAAACAACAAACGCGTGAAGCTCGCGTGCTATACCACCAACGTCACCATGGCAGTGGTCGGCAATCTGTCGCCCGTACTGTTCATGACCTTCCGCTCACTCTACGGAATTTCCTATTCCTTGCTCGGGCTTCTGGTCTTGATCAATTTCGTCACGCAGCTCACCATAGACCTGATCTTTTCCTTCTTTTCATACAAATTCAATATTCAAAAAGCCGTAAAGCTCACCCCCGTGATCTCCGCGGTGGGGTTGCTCGTTTATGCGCTTTGGCCCTTTCTTTTGCCAAACCACGTGTACGTCGGCTTGGTGATCGGCACGGTCATCTTTTCGGTGTCAAGCGGCTTTGCCGAGGTGCTGATCAGCCCCGTGATCGCGGCGCTGCCAAGCGAAAATCCCGACCACGAAATGAGCAAGCTCCATTCGATCTACGCTTGGGGCGTGGTATTCGTGATCGTGGTCAGTACGCTGTTTTTGCTGATTTTCGGGAACGCGCGTTGGCAATGGCTTGCGCTCTTCTTTGCACTTGTTCCGCTGCTTGCGGCGCTGCTTTTTGCGGGCGCGAAGCTGCCCGAGCTTGAAAAGCCCGAGCGGGCGTCGGGGCTGAAAGCGATTTTCGGTCAAAAAGCCCTGTGGCTTTGTGTGTTGGCGATCTTCCTCGGCGGTGCTGCCGAATGTACCATGGCACAATGGAGCTCGGGTTACATTGAAACAGCACTCGGTATCCCCAAGGTTTGGGGCGACATTTGCGGCGTTGCGGTGTTCTCCGTGATGCTTGGACTTGGACGTACGCTCTATGCCAAGTACGGCAAGTCTGCCGAGCGGGTACTGCTGCTTGGCGCGATCGGAGCAGCTCTTTGCTATCTCACGGCGGCGATTGTTCCCGTGCCGATCGTGGGGCTTCTTGCGTGCGCCTTCACGGGCTTTTGCGTTTCGATGCTGTGGCCGGGCAGCTTGATCGTTGCCGCCGAGCGCATTCCAACGGGCGGTGTCGTGATGTACGCGATGATGGCGGCGGGAGGCGATTTCGGCGCATCGGTCGCGCCTCAATTGGTCGGTATCATCACAGATGCGGTGTCGGCAAGCGATTTTGCGCAGAATTTGGCTTCAAAAACGATGCTTTCCGCTGAGCAGATCGGCATGAAATGCGGTATTCTGATCGGCTTCCTTTTCTCACTTGCCGCGGTTGCGGTCTATATGGTCCTTGTAAAAACAAAGCGAAAGTCGAACAGGGAAGAAAATCAATGCGAATAAAAAGGCGGCAGATGCAAACGCATCTGCCGCTTTTCTTGTTGCCCAAGCTTTGATTTTTAGAAAAACCGTCGAAACATAAAGAATAAAATTAGAAAATAATACACCAAAATTGGAATTATTGTGTTATTTTCTGGATTTTCCGAAAAGTCTGCGGTAGATCTCTCTCATTTCAACCTTGGAAAGAACGTAGGGGCTGTTCGTGTAATTTCCTGCGTTTTCGATCAGCGACACGCGCTGCTCGATCTCCTCATCTGTGAAGGAGAGGTCGACTGCGGCAAGTGCGGGGAGATAGGTCTTCATCACCTTGGGTGTTGTGCCGATGGCAGCGGCAAATTGCGCGATGCGCGCCTTGCCGATCTCGGTTTTTTCGTTATAGGCGATATATTCGCCCGCGAACGCCGCGCAGGCGCGCCCGTGCGGAACGCCGTCCAGCATCGTTAAGCTATATCCCATCGGATGCGGAAATCCTGTGCCCGTTACGCTGATCGCCATACCCGCAGCCGTGGCAGCGACCGAAAGGGCGTCACGCATATCGGGGGTGAAGGTGTCGGGGTATTGTGACAGCACGTCCCAGAGCTTTTCTGCCGCAAAAAGCGCCGCCGCCTCGGAAAATGCGCTGCTTTTCGGGGAAAGGTAGGATTCTAACGCGTGCGCAAAGGCGTCAAGCGCCGTGCTGACGGTGGTGCTATAGGGCAGGGAGTCGGTGTATTTGGGATCGACAAAGGCGGCGCGGGGCCAGGAGTCGGCACAGGTAAAGGTCTTTTTCTTGTTGCCGCCCGGTAAGGTCAGCACACTGTATGCGTTGACCTCGCTGCCCGTGCCCGCCGTTGTGGGGATCGCGATGATCGGCAAAGAGCGCTGCGTGCGCTTTTTTGCGTCGTAAATATCCATGGGCTCGATCTCTTGGTTTGTGGCAAAGGCGGCGATCGCCTTGGCGGCATCCAGCGGTGAGCCGCCCCCGATGCCGATCACGAAATCGGCATTTGCTTCGGCGGCAAGCTTTCCTCCTTGATAACAGGTCAGCAATGGGGGATTTTCTGCGATCTGATCAAACACGGTATAGGTGATTCCCGCGGCGGTGAGCAGGGAAGTCACGTCGTCAAGCGCGCCGCAAAGCTTGGCGCTTTTTTTGCCCGTTACGATAAAGGCAGAGCGCCCGATCTGCAAAAATTCGGGGTGGCTCACAAGGGCTCCGCGCCCC
>JAGAMJ010000021.1 GCA_017624795.1 Clostridia bacterium | reverse complement strand
CCCCATCGCGTCAAATACCTGGACCGATAGCCCCGCACGGGCTGCATATAAAGCGGCGGAAAGCCCTGCGGGCCCCGCGCCGATGATGGCAATATCCTTCATGTTATTGATCCTTCCCTATTCTTTTTGTAAATTCTTGCCTTCCCGACCGTTTTTCATTCAAAATAGGACAGCCATTCTGTGGAATGGCTGTCCTTTTTTGTTAGAAATCATTATTAAACCATTTTTCAAGCGAGTCATCGTTGGGGTTGCTGGAAGAAGCGCTGAGCAGCTTGAAGAGCTTGTCAAACGCCTCGGAATTGCGGATCAGCTTGGGTTTGAGCAGGGGCGAGAACTGCGCAAGCGTTTCCTGATTGAAATTGATACCGATGCCAACGGGGAAAATCTTGATCTCTTTGTTGGCAACCATTTCAGAAACGCGGCGAGAGATCGCCCAAATATCGTCGGTGGGGTCGCCGTCGGTCATGACCATCAAAATGGGCTTGTAATGCTCGATATCGTTGTCGCGATAGTACTGACGGCGCTCGGTAAGCAGATCAATGGCGGTCTTCATCGCCGTGCCAAGGGGCGTTCCGCCGCTGGCGGCAAAATGACCGAAATGAATACGGTCCACCGTATTATAGCGAGAGATCACGTGCACCGCATCACCCATTGTAATGATGCAAAGGTCGCAGATCTTGGACGCCTTGGGGTCGTTACGAACGTACTCCAAAAAGGCGTCGATATTATAGTTGAGCTCGTCGATCTTGGGGCGCTTTGTGCCATCGGCATAGCGCATCGATCCGCTGCAATCCAGCACCAGGCAGATCGGCACCTTACGCGAGCTGCCCGACGAGGGCGCGCTGAAATCTCCAAAATCCAAATCATCGAATAATCCGTTTGTATTCATGATGCTTCTCCTTCATTTATTGAATTACCGAAAGTGCATTAAGCGTTGGCAGCAGTCTGCTTTTGCTTGGATAGAATGTAAAGCTCCAATTCCCGCAGCCATTCGCTAACGTACGTGACCTTCCCTTCGGTGAAATAGCGATAAAAATACTGCCGCATCGCGGGGCTCAAAGCAAACCAGACCTTCATATGATAAGGCAGATCGGCTGCATTTTCACCCGAAAACTCCAAGGGGAAGCTGAAATCGCGGCTGCCATCACCGTCGATCTCGGTATTGTCACGGCTGTAAAAGGGACCCTTCATCATTAAGATCTCAAAAATGATCTTGTTGATCGGAAAGTATTCTTCCCTCTCGCATCGCAAAATGTGTTTGAGGTCATCGCCCGTATAAACACGCTCGGTATATTCCTTGTGACAAACGTTACAGGCGTAATCCTGCACTTGGAAGCTGCCCGCATCAATGATGTGCACGTCGCAGTTTGGCTTGACCAAAACGTTATCCAGCTTCATATCGCCCACCAGAATACCTCTGCCGTGCAGATATTCGATCACCGACAGGAAGTTCCGCACGATGATAAAGCGGTCCAAAAGGCGGAAGCCCGAAAAATTATCGTCGCGCAGCTCGTCAAGAGAACGGGTGTCGGTCAGCTCCTGCATCAGATATCCCACAAACTGATTGCGGTAATACAGAATGTCAAGCGGCCAGGACACGTAAGGGTTTGAGCAGCGCATATTCACCATCGTTTGCAGCTTCTTGAAGTTCACGTAGGTGATGTGCTTCTTGTAATAAAGCTTGCAAAGCATGCCGTTATAGGTGCGGTAGCAAACGCCCTCGCCGCCCGAATATTCCTTGCTTTTATCGAGTTTGAGATAGCCGTAGCGAGGCGAATAGACATAGGTGAGCTGATCCCCGTCCAAGGGATCGACGTAGATGTCACGGTCGGGGCAAAACGCCTCCCCGTTGATGGAGGTGCTGCCCGAAAAGGGCACGAGCCCCTCCCCGTCAAAGGACAAAAAGGCCACGGCGTCGCCAAGCGACGCAAAGTTATCCACCAGCTTCTGCTGCTGCGTCAGGACAAAGAGCTTTTCCTTTGCAAGGGGCGCGAGCGCGTCTGCGTCAAAGCCACCTGCCGTATCCACCTGCACGGTGCCTTTCAGGGGCCCGAGCAGATCGACGTAGCTCTCCAAGGTCAGCGCCTCCTCCAATTTTCCAAGACCGCGATACACCTCGATCTCGCGATGGATATGGGCATCCATCACAGAGCAGTTGTCGGTGCCCCAAAGCGCTTCCAGCGTCCGATAAAAATCCTCCTCCAAGAGCACTGAGGAATCCAAATAATAGTAATTCTTTTGACTCATATCAGCACCTCAAAAAAGAAAGGTCATCCTCGCCGCTTGGCGGTATGGAGGGATCCAGCAGCCAGGTATAGCTGCTGACGCGTTTGAGCTGATTTCTTGCCGTTACGCCCTCAAAAAGCTCTGAACAGTACGCGGGGGAAAGCTTCGATCGATCGGCAGTTTCAAGATACAAAAGGCAAAGACTGAGATCGTCAAAGCTATGCCTTGCGATGTTGCCCGATAAGAACTTGGAAAGAGCTGCCTCGTATTCCCCGTGCTTCACGCCCTTGAAATTGTCAAACAGCTTTTGCGTGTTTTGGTGCATACCGTTTGCGGGGCTATACAGCACCTCCTCGGGTCCGTCGGACATCATCAGAATGCCTTCCAGCTGTCCGCATTCCCCGTGAGAAAGGCGCAGATGCGCCTCGGCATCGTGGTCGGTGACAAAGAAGGTCACGTTGGGCGCGCCCGCGTTTTCGGGGTGAGAGAGCACCTGCACACAACGGGAAAGCCCGCGCTGATAAAGCGCGGCGATCACGCCGTCACCGACGTGCCCGACGATATAGCGTCCGTCCTTAACAGCGGCAAACTGCAACGTACAGCCGAAATCGTAAAGCGTGCGCTCCTCGGTGACCTCGGCACGCATCGCATTCAGCACCGCGTCCAGAATTTCAAGCCGCAGTGCAAGAAGCATCTTTTTGGCTTTGGCATCTGCCACCGCGATCCGCTGCATACGGGAATAAACGTTTTCAAATTTTTGAAGTAGAAAATCACACGCCGCACGTGTGGCGCAAAGAGAGCCGACGTGAGAGAACTTACGGCTTCCGCCACCGTCGGAAAGAGCGATCGCGTGAACGCCGTTTGCTGCCGCAAATGCCACGTTATCCTGGCAGGGCACGCCGGCGTGAATATGATCGACGCCCTGCACGGCGGTGCCGCACTGCTTCCATTTTTGTAACATCATAGCACAGCCCACCCCTCAAAGTCGGTCTTGGCAAATTTGATGCCAACGTCGGGCGAAAGCGCTCCGCGCCGCTCGATCATGCGTTGCACAAAGGCAAAAAATCCGTCGATCTGCCCTGCGCTGATCTCAACGATGTGCTTGTTGCGATCCAGACACTGCAAGCGCTCGGTGACCAGCTTCGGCGTGAGCTTAAAAGGCAGATACAGCAGCTCCCCGCCCTTTTCCATCGCGTCCAAACGCTGCGCCGCCTGTGCCATATCATCGACCGTAAAGCCGTCCGAAAGCACAAACATCCACGGGCGATAGACCTGCTCGCCGCCGTCGCGCAGCGCCTTGGCGCGCGCACACAGACGGTCAGCCGCCGTCAGAACAGCGCGCCCCAAAAGCGGAAAGCGCTTTGCCGTAACGGGGCTGATATCGGCACTGCCAAAGCTCTTGTTTACTGCGGGGGCAAAGGCGTCAAAGGATAGCAGCTCCCATTCCAACCGAACGGGCTTTTCGCCTTCCGCAAACGTGCGAAAGGCGTCCATCAGTGCGCTAAGACGCGCCCCGTCCATTGAGGGACCGTTATCCACCACAAAAGAGATCAGAAGGCATGGTGCTTTGTTTTCCAATTTTTCGTCCATTCTCCATTCCTCCTCTCTCAAAGCTGCAAAACGGCATCAAGCGTTTGTCTGCTACGCTCGGTGCGATAGATCAAGGAACGCAGTCTTGCCATATCCTGCGCGGTCAGATAAGACAGAATGCCGTGCGCGAGATCGCGCTGCCCCTTGTTGCCCGTTTCGGGCACTGCGGGGATCGCGTTCAGCTCCGATAAAACAAGCTCCTTTACGGTCTTATCCTTCACACGGATCAATAGCCAAGCACAAAGCAAGGCGCGCATGGTAGCGACATCGGCAAAACTGACCGTTACACAGTATTCGCCAAAGAGCGCCGCAAGACGCTTGGGATCCAAAAAGCCGTCGGGGGCGGTGATGATGTATTGCACCAATATGCGAACGGTAGAAGCCACCAACGGCTCGTTTTCCTTGATCACGCGGCTGTATAGCCCCGTCAGCTCTTTTTCAGCAACACAAAAGCTCTCGGTGCGTACGATCTCGGCGATCCGCTGCTGCTCGTCGGCGGAAAGCTTGAGCTCCTCGCCGCGGTCGTAGAGCATATAGGCAATATTTTCAAGCAGATTGCCGCTGCCTCCCACTGCGTAAGCATTTTGCAAAATCATCGCGCAAGCCGAAGCCATTTCGACGGCATCGTTTTTCACACCGCCGGCGCGAGCGAGCGCGTCCTCAATGGCTGCTTCCAGCACGTCAAGGTTGGCAATATCAAGATGGATCAATACGCGATAGCACATATTCGGTCGGTCCGCGTCAAGCAGATCGGCAAAAATAGCGCCAAGCTCACGGCGATTGAACGCCTTTGCCATGGCGGGCACAAAAGCCCATTCCCAATTTTCGGGAATAAAGACCTCGCGCACGGTATCGACCGAGATCTGACGGTTGGTATAAAGCAGCGCGGCAAGTGCCTCGCGATCGTCAAAGCGCGCGGCGGCAACCAGAAAACGCGTCAGGGTTTCCTTGTCCATTCCCACCTGCAAGCGGTGGAACAGCGACATG
>JAGAMJ010000171.1 GCA_017624795.1 Clostridia bacterium | reverse complement strand
GCCCTGCCGCCCGTCGACGTCAGGACCGGGGTTGCGACCGACATATTTGCTATAAATAATATCGGTACAAAGTCTTGCAAACGACCTAAAAAAAGGCATAATTTGCAATTATAATGCAGTTTAATATTATAGCAAAGTCCGATGCGCTTGTCAAGGGGTTTTTTCATCTTTTTTTCATTTTTTTGCCAAGACAAGAAAAATTTTTTTAATTTTTTTCAAAAAACACTTGCTTTTTGTCTTCAAATGTGTTACAATACTTAACTGTATGGACGATTGCGACAGCGCACCCTCTCAGGCGCCGTCGTGCAAACCAAAATTTTTAAGGGGGGTAAAGTGATATGCCGAATATCAAAAGTGCTAAAAAGCGCGTCAAGGTCACCGCTGCAAAAACCTTGCAGAACAAAATGTTCCGCACCCAGCTCAAGACCGAGATGAAGAAGTACGAGGCCGCTGTTGCCGCAGGCGACTTGGCACTCGCACAGGAAACCTACAAGGCCGCTGTCAAGAAGCTTGACATGGCTGTTTCCCGCAACATCTTGCACAAGAATGCCGCTGCTCGCAAGAAGAGCCAGTTCACCAAGAAGCTGAACGCAATGGGCTGATCCCGTTGCCAAGAAAAATGCCGAACGCCCTTGACCCGGGGCGCTCGGCTATTTTCTTTTTCAGGATTGACACGGGCGTGAAGAATGGGTATAATGAAACGTGAGGTGATCCTATGTATTATCGCAGTATTACCGAGCTGGTGGGCGGCACACCGCTGTTCGAGCCGGTTCGTTTCAACAAACAAGAAAATCCAGACGCGAAGCTGCTGCTCAAATTGGAGGGCTTCAACCCCGCAGGCAGCATAAAGGATCGCGTGGCGCTCTCTATGATCTTAGACGCTGAGGCAAAAGGGCTTTTGCACAAGGGTGCCGCCATCATCGAGCCGACCAGCGGCAACACGGGCATCGGACTTGCCGCCATCGGTGTTCCCCGTGGCTACCGTGTCATTTTGACCATGCCCGACACCATGAGCGTGGAGCGCAGGAAGCTGCTTGCCGCGTACGGTGCCGAGATCGTGCTGACCCCGGGATCCGAGGGCATGAAGGGTGCGATCGAAAAGGCACATGCGCTTGCCGCCGAGATTGAGGGCGCTTTTATCCCCTCTCAATTCGATAACCCCGCCAACCCCGCGGCACATCGTGCCACCACGGGCCCTGAAATTTTTGAGGACACGAACGGTCACGTTGATATCCTTGTCGCAGGTGTCGGCACGGGCGGCACGATCAGCGGAACGGCAAGCTATTTGAGATCGAAGCTCCCTTCTCTCAAAGTCGTTGCGGTGGAGCCCGCCGCCTCGCCCCTGCTTTCAACGGGCGTTGCGGGCGCGCACGGCATACAGGGCATCGGCGCAAATTTCGTGCCCGATAACCTTGACCGTTCCCTTCTGGACGAGATCCTTCCCGTTACGGAAGAGCAATCCTACGCCGCCGCACGCACGCTTTCGCGCTGCGAGGGACTTTTGGTCGGCATCTCATCGGGCGCGGCGCTCTATGCCGCAAGCGAGCTGGCAAAGCGCCCCGGGAACAAGGGCAAGGTCATCGTCGCCCTGCTGCCCGACGCGGGTGACCGCTACCTTTCCACCAAGCTGTTCGAGTAATTTCAAATAAGGAGCGCATTATGAAAAGAAAACTTGGCATCAATATGGGGTACCTGGGCGGCATTCCCCAGACGGAGCAACTGAAAATGGCGCACGAGGTGGGCTTTGAAACCTTCTTCACCGGCTCACAGGATCCCAACACCGTCGCAGCTCTGCGCTTGCTTTCGGACGAGCTTGGTATGGACTTTGAAACCATTCACGCCCCCTTTGGCGGCATCAATAATATGTGGATCTCAGGCATGGACTATCTGAACATTTACAAGGGTATGCGCCATTCCATTGATCTTGCGGCGGAGTACGGTGTGCCTGCCGTCGTTACACACGTTTCCAGCGGCTGGTATCCCCCCGGCATCAACGACCTTGGACTGCAACGCTTTGACGAGATCGTGCTTTACGCGGCGGACAAGGGTGTGATGCTGGCGTTTGAAAATCTGCGCTGCATCGGCAATCTTTCCTATTTTGCCGATCGCTATGAAAAGCTGGATACCGTGCGCTTTTGCTACGACCTTGGGCACGAGCATTGCTACACCAAGACCCTGCAATGGATGGATGTGTTCTGCCACAGGCTGATCTGCACACATATTCACGACAACCTTGGCAGAGATTTTGAAAAGGTCGGCAGCCCCGATATGCATCTGCTTCCCTTTGACGGCAACGTCGACTATCAGCGCGCCGTCGATAAGCTGGACGAATACGGCTATCGCGGTCCCCTGACGTTGGAGGTCGGGCGAGGTGAGCGATATCAGGACCTGACGCCCGAAGCGTTTGCGCAGAGCTGCTTTGACCGCTTGCAGCGCATCTCGGCGCTCTCACAATCACCCGATCCCGACGGAAATTAATACCGTCCGATCCCGAAGAATATACTATAATGTAACAAAACCACGAACGGAGGTCGCGCTTTATGGATCAAAACCAAAACAACGATCAGCAGCAAGATCACAAGCAGGAAAATCAGCAAAGCCAAAACAGATACTATCAGCAAGGATACGGCAATCCCTACGGCAACCAATACAGTAATCAATACGGCAATCAATCCAATAATCCATACGGAAACCCGTACGGCAATCCGTACAACAACCCTTACGGCGACTACCGTCCTCCGATCTATTTTCAATCGGGCCCCGACAGCAACGCACGGTCCTGCCACACGATGGGGCTGCTTTCGGTTGTCTTTATCTTCATTTCGCATATTCTTTCGATTATTTTCGGCATCATCGCCCTCAATTACGCAAAAAAATCCTTCAACACGCTTGGCTATGAGTGCCCCGAAATGAAAAGCGGTCGCACCATGGGCAAGGTCGGGCTTATCATCGGTTCGATCTTAACAGGGCTTTCGATCCTGATCTACATGATCACGTTGATCGTCATTCTCACGGCGATCTGATCTTACTTAAAACGGCTGCCTCAAAAATGGAGGCAGCCGTTTTTCACTTTTCCGCTTCCCCTGCTTCCTGATTGCCGAGGAACGCTTTGATCAGCAGGGCAAGCGCGGGTCCGAGAAAAACGCCCGCAACGCCAAAAAGCTTAAAGCCCGCATAAAAGGAAACCAGCATCAAAATGGGGTGAAGCCCCAAGCTCTTGCCCACAAGATGCGGCTCGGCGATCTGGCGCACGATCGTCATAACGCCGTATAGGATCAGCAGCCCCACACCGCGGTAAATGTTGCCCATAGCAAGAGAAAAAAGCGCAAAGGGCACAAGGACCGTGCCCACGCCAAGCACAGGCAGGATATCCAGCACGGCTGTCAGGAAAGCCAACAGAAAAACATAGTCCACCCTCAAAAGCGCAAACCCGATCAACAGCTGTGCGAAGGTTAATATAAAAAGAAGGAAATACGCGCGGAAATAACGCCGTACCGCCCCCACCGCACGGCTGCGGAAGGCGGGCAGCCGCTCGGCAAAGCGACGCGGAACGATGCGCGAAAGCGCGCGGGAAACGGCTTCAAATTCGATGGCAAAATAAAAACAGGAGATCACCGTGATCAGCACGAAAAGCAACAGCGACGGCAAGCCGCGCAGCATCGCGCCGAGAAAGCCCGTTATCCGATCGGAAAGGCGGGAAAGCATCGTTTGAAGCTGCTCCTTGACGAATGCCTCGGTATCCCCGACAAAATATTGCAGAAAATCTGCCTTTTGCAGCTTCTCTACAAAGGGGATCCGCTGAAAAAAGCCCTTCACAACGCCCAAAAAGCGGGCGATCTGCCCATCTGCCTTGGCGCTGTCCTCGATCAGGAAAACGAACAGCTTTTGCACCTCGATAAGCAGTCGGCTGCAAAGCGCGTAAAGTCCCGCGCCAAGAAGCACGAGCGTGAGCAGCGTGATCAAGGCGGCGATCACTTTTTTGGGACATCGCATGCGGCGCGAGAGCCATATCACAACGGGGCGCGTCAGCAACGCCAGCACAAAAGCAATAAAAAAAGGAAGAAAAAGCTGCAACGCATAGCGCCCGATCAAATAAAGTGCGGCGATCAAACCAAGCGCGCTCACCGTGATCGCAGCGGTGCGCTTCCAATCTATCTTTACCAAACCCCAACACCCTTTTCTTCATTGATCTCTTTTTTATAGTATGTGCCCAAAACGTCTGAAAATGCAAATACAGACAAGACGCAGCTTTTTTGTGCGAATGCTTTGACAAAATGTGCTTTTTTTCACCCCGTAGGGCGGTGTTCTTATCAAAAAAAATATAAAAAATCCCCTTTCTGGGGATTGACAAAGCCCTTTTGTCATGTTACAATAAAATGGTAGAATATCCTTATGAACGTGCGGTAAATATGTCTGATCCCGTTCATTTTTTCTATATTAAAATTGTAATTTTGGGGGCTTGCATGAAACGGCTTCTTTTATTGATATTGGTGCTTTCCTTGGTCGTGGCGTTCGTTGCTTGCAGCGGCAACGCTACACAACCGATCCCAAATAACGATCTTACAAACGATCCGCCCACGGCAACACCCGTGTTGGATCTTACGACCTCTTATACGACCTCCCTGCCCGCAGCAAACGGCATCACGAACTTTGTGCAGTTTACGATGCAAGGCGGTGCCACCTTTGTGGTCGAGCTTTACCCCGATATCGCGCCCGAAACGGTAAAAAACTTTCAGCGGCTTGTTTACGCAAGCTTTTACGATGGGCTGACCTTTCATCGGATCTATAAGGATTTTATGATCCAGGGCGGCGATCCCAAGGGCGACGGCACGGGCTCCTCACGTGTGCAGATCAAGGGCGAATTTTCCTCAAACGGCTATACGGGCAACACGCTGGCGCACGAGCGCGGCGTGATCTCTATGGCGCGCAAGACCGACCCCGATTCTGCAAGCTGTCAGTTCTTCATTATGCATCAGGATACCCCCTCGCTCAACGGCAATTACGCTGCGTTCGGACGCGTGGTCGCGGGCATGGAAACGATCGATACCATCGCCGCGTTAGAGGTGACCGAGCAAAAATACAGCACGGAAAAGACAAAGCCCGTGCGTGTGCCCGTGATCGAGAGCGCCTATTTTGTTGAGTATACACCCCAAGCGCCCACAACATAATATGCAATTTATATGAAGAAGCTGCTTTCTCTGCCCCTGTGACAGTGAAAGCAGTTTCTTTTTTTCTAAACGATCATTTCCCCGCGCAAAAAATTCAGGATCTTTTTTTCTTCTCGTGACACCTTGACCTGTGAGAGCCCCAGCACGTCGGCTGTTTCCTGCTGTGTGCGGTCGCGGTAGTAGCGCAGCAGCAATATCTTGCGCCAAAGCGGCGGCATATGCCTGATCGCCTCGCGCAAGGCGATGCGATCATTTAAGATCGACGGCTCGTTGGCGCTTTCATCGTCGGTCAGCCGCTCGGCAAGCTCGCCCTTTTCCTCCTCAAAGGCACATTCCGACAAAGAGGTCACGGGGGAAACCGAAGCAAGCGCGATCGCCGCCTCCTCCTTGGTGGTGCCGCAAAACACGGCAAGCTCCTCGATGGGCGGCTCCCTGCCCTCTGCCTCTGCAATTTCCCGACGGCGGCGCGTGAGATCAGCTGCAAGCTTTTTATAGCTGCGACTGACGCGGATCATACCGTCGTCGCGCAAATGGCGGCGGATCTCGCCCACGATCAGCGGTACGGCAAAGGTGGAAAAGGCGGTTCCGCGGCTTGTGTCAAAGGTCCTGATGGCACGCAGCATACCGATCGTGCCGATCTGGATCAGGTCCTCGTATTCCGTGCCTCGGTCGCGAAAGCGCAGCGCCGCGTTTCGCACAAGTCCCATATTTTCGCAAAGCAGGATCTCGGTCGCCGAGGCGGATTCCTCCTCTTGTGCCGACTGTGCCTTGGCGAGCAGCTCATAGTGCCTGACGAGGCGGGCATTTTCTTCCACAGGATCACTCCTTTATAGCGGGATCGCTTCCGATGCGCTTGGTCATGATCACGACCGTCCCTTTCCCCGTGCGCGAACGCACCGCAAGTCGATCCATAAAATTTTCCATAACGGTAAAGCCCATACCGCTTCGTTCGTTTGCGGCATCGGTGGTGAAAAGCGGCTCGCGGGCGCGACGCACGTCGGCAATACCGCAGCCCTTGTCTTTAATGACGATGCGCACCGTTCCGTCGGCATAGAGGACCACTGTTATGTAGATGACACCCGCCCCGTTTGGATATGCATGGACGATACAGTTGGTGACCGCCTCCGATACGGCACATTTGATATCCGCAAGCTCGGTGGTGCTTGGGTTTTGTTGGGCACAGAACGCCGCCACCGCGGAACGCGCCATTCCCTCGTTGACCGACAGTGCGGGTAAGCTGATGCTCATACGGTTTTGCTCATCGCATCTTCTGTTTTTCATTTTTCTTCTCCTCTCAAGCCATTGGTGATCTCAAAAAAGCGCTCCATACCCGCAAGCGTCAAAATTTTCATGACGCGCCGATTGGGATTTTCGATCGCCATAACGCCTCCAAGCTCCCGCATCAGGCGGTAACGCCCCATCAAAAGTCCAAGGCCCGCACTATCCATAAATTCAATACGGTTCAGATCCAGCACCAGACGGCGAGGACGCTGACGCAAAATCAGCTCGTCCAGATCCTCGCGCAGTCCGATCGCACCGTGATGATCGATCTCACCGCAAAGCGACACGCGAAGCAGTTGATCGCGCGACTGCGTTTCATAGCTATATTCGGTATGAATCATGTTCTCACTTCCTTTTTTCTAAAATTCTATCACGCCAAGGGCGCAAAAAAAGTCGCAACGCGCGACCAAATCAAATTTGGTTGTCGACACGTTGCGACTTGATATTATTGCTTTTGATAAAGGGTAAGGTCGAACTCGGCACCCACCGTAAGCGAGCTGACGGCGGCAAGTCGCGCCCGTCCCTCACTTGGTGTCCGATAAAAATAAGGCGTCATCGCAAAAAGATCTTGCAAAGCCGTTTGGCAAAGCTCCATGTCAAAGGACACACGCTCGGTGGCGATCTCCTTCATACGGGTCGGCGCATCGGCGCGCGGCTCGTTCTGATAGGGAATGTCGTAAAGCACCTTTTTCAGTGAATAGAGGTGATCCGGCCCCGCCCCCGCCAAGAGCAAAATGCCACCCGGCTTCAAAACGCGCAGGAATTCCTCCTCGCAAACGGGGGCGAACAAGCTGACGACGGCGTCTGCCACGCCGCACTGCAAGGGAAGATCAAAAATGCCCGCTACCGCAAACAGCGCATCGCTGCGCTCGCGCGTCGCGGTCCTTGCGGCGTGCCTGACACCGTTTTTGGAAAGGTCAACGCCAATCACCCGAAAGCCGCTTTGTGCCATACGAGAAGCGTAGTACCCCTCGCCACACCCCGCATCGACAACAGTTCCGCTGCCGACGTGCTTGCGCAGCAGCGCACAGACGCGATCGGCAAAGGGCTGATAGTATCCGCCCGACAAAAACGCGGTGCGCGCGCGGATCAGCGCGCTATCATCTCCACCACCCGCCGCCTTGGAGGGGGCGAGGTTCACATAACCCTCCTTGGCGAAATCAAAACAATGGCGGCGTGTGCCGTCGCAAAAAAGAGAGTTCCCCTCTCTTACCATTTGCCCACCGCAAACAGGACAACGCAACAGTTGACTGTACCACATAGCACGCCCTCCGAAAAGATTTTCTTTATTTTATCACAATAGGAAGAAAAAAGCAAGATTTGACATATCTTTTGTGAACCGCTTTTTTAGCGAAGCAAAAAAGAAAAAGGCGAGTGCCCGCAAATGAGCTCTCGCCTATTTCCATTTCCCTTTTTACTGTGCGTTCTTTCTTGCTTCGAAGCAAGCGCTGCAGTAAACAGGTCTGTCGCTGGAGGGCTGGAAAGTAACCTTCGCCTCACCGCCGCACTCTGCGCAGGTGGTGATGAAGTACTCTCTGGGTGCGCGGTTCGCATTCTTCTTTGCGTCGCGGCATGCCTTGCAGCTCTTGGGCTTGTTCATAAAGCCCTTTTCTTTGTAGAACTGCTGCTCGCCCGCAGTGAATACGAATTCGTTTCCGCATTCCTTGCAAACCAGAGTTTCGTCCTCAAAGACCTCTTCTGCGCCAGTCATCATGATTTCCTCGTTCATTGCCTTTACCTCACTTTATTGTGATTGTTTTTGCCCGTAGACGGATTTCGACCGACACCTTTGAGAT
>JAGAMJ010000170.1 GCA_017624795.1 Clostridia bacterium | reverse complement strand
CACACGGGTGGCGAGCTTATCCATAAAGTAGCGGTCGTGCGAAACGGCAAGCACGGTGCCCTCAAACGCGGAAAGTGCCGTTTCCAATGCCTCGCGCGAGTCGATATCCAAGTGGTTGGTCGGCTCGTCCAAAACGAGCAGATTCATCTTGGAAAGGATCAGTTTTGCAAGAGTAAGACGCGCGCGCTCGCCGCCTGAAAGCACCGAAACGGTGCGAAACACGTCCTCGCCGACAAAGCGGAACAGCGCCAGCGTGTTGCGGATCTCGGTTTCGGTGAGCTGCGGATAGGCATTCCAAAGCTCGTCGATCACGGTGTTTTCGGGGGAAAGATTTTGGTTTTCCTGATCGTAATAGCCGATCTCGACGTTATAGCCCGCTTCTACCCGTCCCGCGGTGGGGGCGAGCTTGCCCAAAATCAGCTTCAATAGTGTAGATTTGCCGCACCCGTTCGGCCCAACAATGAATAACCTCTCTTTTTTTGTAAGCAAAAAGCTGACGTCGTCAAACAGCTTTTTGTTGCCGAACGCCATGGAAAGGTGCTTCACGTGCAGCACCTCGTTGCCGCTGTCGTGCGCCTTGGTAAAGGAAAGACGGATCGCCCTTGGCGCTTCGCGCGGACGCTCCAGCTTCTCCATTTTGGCAAGGAGCTTTAAGCGTGATTCCGCCGCGATAATGTTGCGCTCGCGGTTCCAGGCGCGCTGCTGCGCGATATACGCTTCTTGTCTTGCGATCTCTTTTTGTTGGTTTTGATAATGGCGCTGTGCGATCTCTTTGTCGATGCGGCGCTGCTCGATCGAGGCGGTATAGCCGCCGTTATAGAGCTTGGCGCGGCCGTATTCCAGCACCAGCGTTTTGCTTGTCACACGGTCAAGAAAATAGCGGTCGTGCGAGATCACCAGCACGCACTTGCGGTATTGCGCGAGAAAGCTTTCCAAAAAGAGCATCGTTTCGATGTCCAGATGGTTGGTCGGCTCGTCAAGCAGCAGGATATCGGGCTCACGGCAGAGCTGCCGCGCCAGCGCTAACCGCGTGCGCTGTCCGCCTGAAAGCGTGGAAAGAGGGCGGCGCATCGATTCCTCGTCAAAGCCCATTTTGGACAAAACAGAAGCGCACCGTCCACGAAATTCCAAGCCCCCGTCCCGTATAAAATGTGCGTTGCGTTCCTCATACGCTCTCGCCAGCGAAAGCTCGCTGCTTTGCTGCATACGGTTTTCCAGCTCGCGCAGCTCGCGCTCGGCACTGAGCAATTCGGGAAAGGCACCGTACATTTGCTCTAAGGCGTTGTCACCAAGGGTATCGTCTACGGTAAAGGCACTGTCCTGACGCAGGATGCCCACCGTTTTCTCACGGGAGAGAAAGACCTGTCCCTCGTCGGCTTCAAGCTCACCTGTAATGATCTTGAACAGCGTGGATTTTCCGCACCCGTTTACACCGATCAGTCCAACCTTATCGTGCTCGTCCAGCGAGAAAGAAACACGGTCAAGTATCTTTCTTGTGCCGAACGAAAGCGAAATATCGGCTATGCTCAACACCGTCATCTTTCCCACCTCCTTAGGCAAGAGAGAATAATGCGAGCCCGCTCTAAGCCTTGCTTTTCGGCGTTTTCGGCACTTGTCGCTCTTGCAAAGTTTATACTTGGCGGCGAGCGCCAAGCACCAAAATCAACTCAAAAATCAAGGCTTGAGAGTTTCCACAAAGTTTTGAGAGAGCAAATATTTGCAAATGCAAGGGAAATTTTTGCGGTAATATGCGGATATTGCAAGAAAATTTCCTGATGCAGATGCGGATATGTGCCTCTCAAAACCGAGTTCGGATTATTCTCTCTTGCCTACGGTTGACGACAAATTGATCATACTATGCTATTATAATGGAAAAAGCCCCTTTTTGTCAAGGGAGAAAGGAAGAAGCATGTGTGATTTGTGTGAAATGAGCCACTGTCCGCCCGCCTGCCCCACATACGGGGAATATGATACGCATCACGGCAGGTGCGCCCTTTGCGAGGGGCGGCTCACACGCGGCGAGCGCGTTTTGGAGCAAAACGGACGTTTCCTTTGCGCGGAGTGCGCCGCAGAGCTTGATCTTGACGGGTTGCTGTATCTTTGCGGTGTCACAGATGCCGCCGAGCTGCTGCGCGAGCTCTCGTGGGAGGATCGACCGTTTTTTTGACGCAAAAACGAAACGGTAGCAAAAAAAACCGCCACGTAGGCGGTTTTTTGCTGTATTTTAGTTCAACATATCAAGCAGCTGCGCCTGATCGATCACGGGCACACCAAGCTGTTGTGCCTTTGTGAGCTTAGAGCCCGCTTCCTCGCCCGCAACGACGTACGAGGTCTTTCCCGAAACCGAGCCCGTGACCTTACCACCCGCTGCCTTGATCAGGGCAGATGCCTCGTCGCGGCTCATATCGGGCAACGTACCCGTTAGCACGAAGGTCAGTCCCGTGAGCTTGTCGCCCGTTGGGGCAGCGGTCGCCTCGGTCAGCACACCCACGCTTGCAAGGCGCTGGCAAAGTGCCAGATTTTGCGGGTGGGAAAAATAGTTCAACACGTAATCGGCGGTGATCTCGCCAAAATCCTCTATGGTGACAAGCTCCTCCTTGGTCGCGGCGAAGCACGCCTCCAAGGTGCGATAGCGCGCTGCCAGTGCCGTTGCGGCGACTTGTCCGATGCTGCGAATGCCAAGGGCGAAGATCAAACGCTCCAGCCCTGCGCCCTTGGAGCGCTCGATCGCGGCGATCAGGTTGGCAGCAGATTTTTCACCCATACGTTCCAAATTTGCGATATCCTCGGCGCGTAAGGTGTAAAGGTCGGCGGCGTCGTGAATGAGTCCTGCCGAAAGCAGCAGCTCGACCACCTGCGGACCAAGTCCTTCGATGTTCATAGCGTCCTTCGAGGCAAAATGCTCGATGCCACGGGAAAGCTGCGCGGGGCAGGCACTGTTGGTGCAGCGCACCGCCGCGCCCTCGTCACCGTCGCGCATCACGGGCTCACCGCAGGAGGGGCAAACGGTCGGCATGCGAAACAGCTGCTCGCCGCCCGCGCGAAGCTCTGGGTGCGATGCAACCACTTCGGGGATAATGTCGCCCGCCTTCTGCACGGTCACAATATCGCCGATACGTATGTCTTTTTCCAGAATGAAATCCTCGTTGTGCAGTGTTGCGCGCGACACGGTCGTGCCCGCAAGGCGCACGGGGGAAAGGATCGCGGTGGGCGTGAGAACCCCCGTGCGCCCAACGGCGATTGTGATATCTTCAAGCTTTGTGGGCTTTTGCTCGGGCGGATACTTGTAGGCGACCGCCCACTTGGGGGTGTTGGTACCCTCGCCCAACGTCACGCGGTCGGCAAGGGAGTCGATCTTAATGACCGCGCCGTCAATATCGAAGGGGAGTGAATCGCGCAGCTCGCCCAGCCTTTGAATGTGGGCGATGATGTCGTCCGCCTTGCTTGCTACGGTGCGATGCCCCAGCACACGAAAGCCGAGCGCGGCAAGGCGGTCAAGTGTTTCGGTGTGCGTTTTGGGCGCGTGCCCGTCGGCATAAAGAGAGCCCTCTTGGAAATTGAATACGAAAATATCCAGCTTGCGCTCTGCCGCGATCTTTGGGTCAAGCTGACGCAGCGATCCGGCTGCCGCGTTGCGGGGGTTAGCCAGCAGCGCAAGCCCCTCTGCCTCGCGCTTTTCATTGATGCGACGAAATGCCGCACGAGGCATATAGACCTCGCCACGCACGGTGAGCGTGAGTGGCTCCGGGAGGCGCAGGGGAATGGAAAAGATGGTTTTCAGATTTTGCGTCACGTCCTCGCCGACAAGACCGTCGCCGCGGGTAGCACCGCTGACAAGCACACCGTCCTCATAGCGAAGCGCCACCGAAAGCCCGTCGATCTTCGGTTCTACCGAATAGAAGGCATTTGGTAAAATAGTCCCCACACGGGTCAAGAAATCCCGCAATTCGTCAAAGGAAAACACGTCCGACAGTGAATTGAGCGGCACGCCGTGCGTGACCTTTTCAAACTTATCCAAGGCGGCGCCGCCCACACGGTGCGTGGGCGAGGCAGGGTCGTCAAGCTCGGGGTGCTCTGCTTCAAGCGCGAGCAGCTCGGCATACATACGGTCGTATTCAAAATCCGAAATTTCGGGATCGTCGTCTACGTAATAGCGCTTGGAATGGTAGGTCAGCTGGCGACGTAATTTTTCAATTTTTTCTTTGATCTCCATTTCGCACATCCTTTGCTTTTTACTACTATTATTGTACTATAAACAGGTGTAAAAGTCAACGGCAAAGCCGTGAGAATGTGAATTTTTATGATAGCACTGTACAAACCTCGCCGAATGTGATAAAATGAAGAAAAGCCATGCGAAAGTGAGGAATTGGATATGAATATCCTGATCGCTTATGCCTCCAAAAGCGGAACGACGAGGCAGGCGGCAGAAATGCTTGCCGACTTGCTGACAAGCCACACCGTTACGCTTGCGGATCTTGAAAAAACGGCACCCGTTCCGGGGGATTTTGATTATATCGTGCTTGGCGGACCGATCCGTATGGGGAAAGCGCACAAGGCACTGAAAAGCTATCTTTCGCGCTTTGATGCGGAGCTGTGTGCCGTGCCTCACACGCTCTTTCTTTGTTGCAGCATCGCGCATCAGTTTGAGTATTACACAGAGCATACCTTTTCACAAGAATTGCGGCAGAGCGCTGATGAAGCGGTGTATTTTGGTGGGGAGCTTGATCCCGCCAAGCAGCGCGGATTGGATAAGCTGATCACCCGCATGATCCGAAGCAGCATCGAGCAGAGCATGGATGAGGACGAGGAAGCGATGCTGCCCGGGCTTTTACCGGAGCATATCCGTATGCTTGCGGACCGCTTGCACTTAAAATAAAAATCCAAATGAAACTTTCCAAAAAGGTGTTGACAAATCCCACCGCTTGTGGTATGATATACAGGTGCAAAATACGCCCCTGT
>JAGAMJ010000169.1 GCA_017624795.1 Clostridia bacterium | reverse complement strand
AGGCGTTGCTGCTGGCGCTCAAACCCTATCTTTCGCCCGAACGCTGTGCCGCAGTGGATTATCTCATTCGTCTGGCGCGGGTAGGCGATGCCATTCGCGCCTTGCAGTAAGGAGGTCTTTATGTACGTACAACCCCCGGACAATGGGGCGCGGCAGGCGTCGCGCCCCGATATGATCGTACCCAAAAATTATAGCGGAAACGCCTTTCGGCAATACGGGCACGACCTTGAAGCCGAGCGTCACGAGCCACCCGTCAGCCCCCCGCCCGTAAACGAGCTGCCCCCCGATCTGCCGCAAGATGAAACGCCCGTTGCAGATCTACCCAACGACGCGGACAGCAAGGCGATCCCCGCTTGGAAGGATAACGGCAAAAACGACTGCGAGGACGATCGTCACCGCAAAGATGATTCGGAAAAGCACGGCGGGATTCTGTCGCGCTTCCCCTTCCTCTCCTCGCTCCTGCCCCCGTCGCGGGGGAAACATAAAAAGGACGGGACCTTACCCGAATGGGTGGTGATCGCCGCGGTGATCCTGCTGTTCTTTTCCGAGGACGGCGAGAACGACATTCTTCCCTTTTTGCTGCTGCTTTTGCTGTGGGATTGAGAAAGGGCGCACGGTTTTTCCGTGCGCCCTTTTGTGTACTCAATAATTCACTTTTCTCACTTCAAAGTAGCTTTGCGGGTGTTCGCAGACGGGGCAGACCTCGGGGGCTTTCTTGCCCATGACGAGATGTCCGCAGTTGCGGCACTCCCACATCGTTTCCTCGCTCTTTTCAAAGACCTTCTGCATTTCGACGTTGTTCAGCAGCGCGCGGTAACGCTCCTCGTGACTGCGCTCGATCTTCGCAACGGCGCGGAACTTTGCGGCGATCTCGACAAAGCCCTCCTCCTCTGCTTCCTTGGCAAAGGTGTCGTACATATCAGTCCACTCATAGTACTCGCCCTCGGCGGCGGCAAGCAGGTTCTCGGCGGTGTTGCCGATGCCGCCAAGGAGCTTGAACCACATCTTGGCGTGCTCTTTTTCGTTGTCGGCGGTCTGATTGAAGATCGCGGCGATCTGCTCAAACCCCTCCTTCTTTGCCTTGCTTGCAAAGTAGCTGTACTTGTTGCGCGCCTGGCTCTCGCCCGCGAACGCCTCCATCAGATTTTTCTCGGTCTTGCTTCCCTTCAATTCCATAAGTATTTCTCCTTTTATTATTTATATTTATGCTTGCTTTTTCTGCATCAAGCAATCGGGACAAACGGTATGCACGATCAGGTCGTAGGCAAGGATCGGCAGGTCGGTCTTTCTGGCAAAGCCCGCCGCAAGATTGCCCAATTGAAGATCCAATATTTTTCCACAGTGCGTACAGATCGCGTGCTCGTGCGGCGTGATCGTTTTATCGTAATAATCCGCGCCGTCCGCGGTGCGAATGCGGCGGATCAGCCCCGCCTCGCACAAGGCGTGCAGATTGTTGTAGACTGTTGCCAGCACCATACCGGGGTATTTCTCTCTCACGCGGCGAAAGATCTCGTCCGGCTGTAAATGTCCCTGTGATTCCTGCAAAACCTGTAAGACAGCGGCTCTTTTTACAGTCATAGATACCTCCAAATATAGAATGGTTCTAAAATTATTATAGCAGATCTTACTTTACTTGTCAATAGTTTTTAGAATTATTTTAATTTTGCAAATTCAAATTTAGTTTTTTTCTCATCTGCTGCATAAGTGCCCCAAATAAGGTAAAAATAGTAGCAACAAGAAAAAAAGGAGTTATAAAGCCATGCCAAAAAGCAATAAAAACATTTTTTTGAAGCTCAAAGAGGATAAGGGCGCACGTGCCATCGCCATCACCGTCACTGTGATGCTTTTGGTGCTGACCGCCATCATCATCACGACCGTGATCGCCAACCGTGCCGTTAAAAACGATCTGCCCATGGACGATATCGGCAGCGAGCCCGCCGGCGTCACCGATCCCGACGAGAACCAGCAACAGCCCGACACCCCCGTTGATCCTAACCCCGCTCCCACCCCCGATCAAAACCCTCCCACGACCGATCAAACCGACGCCAACGCCCTGCCAAAGCGCTTTTTGCTGCCTGTTGCGGGCGTACTGCAAGAAAAGCACAATGCTGATATGCAGGTCTTTTCCGACACGATGGGCGACTACCGCGTGCATCTTGGCATCGACATCGGCACGATCGAGGGCGCCTCGGTCTGCGCCATGGCAGACGGCGTGATCGCCCAGGTCTGGGAGGACGTTTCGATGGGTCAGTGCGTTGCCATTTCCCACAGCGGCAACTCTTATACCATCTATAAAAACCTCGCCGTTACACTGCCCGATAGCGTGAAGGTCGGCGCCGCCGTGAAGGCAGGCGACGTGATCGGCACCATCGGCGAGAGCGCGATGGTCGAGATCGCGGAACAGCCCCACCTGCATCTGGAAATGACGGTGAACGGTCTGCTGGTCAATCCCACCGACTATCTGGACGCGGACGCGATGGCGACGCTCGGTGAGGACGCGAACTACGAGGACGTGTCCTGATCTCACAAAAAGGGGCTGCTTCATTCGCGCAGACCAAAAACACACAAAATGTATAAAAGAAGCCGCTTTGTTATCGAAAAACGATAGCAGGGCGGCTTTCTGATGTAGAAATTCTTTCGAATTCCGATTTTATATGTGTTTTTTAGGCGCGCTCTCGGCACTCGACGTATCAAATACGCCTATCGTGCCGAGATCACACCGTCACGCATCAAATGACGCGGCCCCTTGCCTTATTCCTTGTTCAGCACCTTTTTCTGCCAGGACTTTTTATGGCATTTCGGGCAGCGCATATATCTTTTTCTGCCCATATGCATTGCCATATTCACCGCCTTGAAGGTCGGAACGTATCTGTGGCCGCATTCCTTGCACTCATAATACCCCGCCACCTGCTCGATGCGCAGCGCGCAAAAGCAGCCCGCAAGAAATATAACGAAGCCAAGACCGATCAACGTAAATCGAAGCCAATCCGCCATTTGTATAAATGCGGCGATAAATATTAACGTGAAAAGCGTGACTGTTGCCGTGATACCGACAAACACCTCTAAGGACAGCAACCTTTTATCTGCCTGCTGCTTTTGCTTTATCATTTCAAGCAAGTTCTTTTCTAATTCTTTGTTATAATGATCCATTGTAACAACCTCCCCACATAACAGATCGTTGACACTGATTTTAAGCGCGGCACACAGTTCAAGCATGATCGCGGAATCCGGCATGGCTCTGCCCGTTTCCCATTTCGATACGGCTCTGTCGGTGATGCCCAATTTCTCTGCCAGCTGCATTTGTGTCAACCCTTCTTTTTTTCTGCACTCGGCAATAAATTTTCCGATCTTGATCTGATCCATCAGACAACCTCCTTTCGCTTTCAGTATAACCAAAAGCGCACGTAAAGTCTACACACCGTTAGTTGAGTGGGAAGACATCAACGAACGGTAGGGTAAATTCAGGACATCTTTTTCCTGTACCGCAAAGGTATTTGCGACACAATGATCGCCGCAAAGATCAGCACCATGCCCACCCATTCGCGCGCGGTGGGGCTGGGCACACCGGGCAGCATGATCATGCTGGAAAGCACGGCAAAGACCGATTCCAAGCTCATCAACAGACACGCAACCGTGGGTGCGGTGTACTTTTGCCCCAAAATTTGCAGGGTATAGGCGATCGCCGCCGAGAACACGCCCGAATAAAAGATCGGGAACCACGCGGCGATCAGATCCGCTATACGGGGCTCCTCAAAGATCAGCATACCGATCGACGAGATCACGGCGGCAACGAAAAACTGCATACAGGAAAGCTTCACGCCGTCCACGTGCGGCGCGACGTGATCGACCAACGTGATATGAAACGCAAACGCCACCGAGCAAAGGATCACCAGAATATCGCCCGTGGTGATGCCGGATCCCCCCATGCAAAGCATCCAAAGCCCGACCAGCGCCACCAGCACGCACACGTAAACGTGGGGCTGCGCGATCTTTTTCAAAAACAGTCCGATCACGGGCACGAACACAATATACAGCGCCGTGATAAAGGCGTCCTTGCCTGGCGAGGTCACGTTGTTTTGAATGCCGAACTGCTGCAACACCGTCGCAACGCAAAGAAGGCACCCGCACCCAAGTCCGCCAAGCAGCAGGTAGCGCCTTGACTGTGCCGACATCGGCGCGTAGGTCCCCTGTCGCTTTGAAACGCCGTCCTTTATCAGCCAAACGATCAGCAGCACGAACGCGCCCAAAAAATTGCGCGCCGCCTGATAGGTAAATCCGTCCACGTAAGCGGCGCCCACGTCCTGCGCCACAAAGGAGGTGCCCCAGATGAACGCGGCAAGAAACAAAAGCGCGGGGCCCAACCACTTTTTACGATCCATAAAACGCCTCTTTCTTTTCAAAATCCCATTCATTTTAGCACATAATGCAAAAAAAGTCAAACGCCCCTTGACAGACAGAGCGCTTTGTGCTAAAATTTGATAATGATTCTCATTTTCAAGAGGTAAGCATGAACAAAAAGCACTATAACACGGCAGGGCGCACGCGCCTTTCGGCGTACTTGAAGCAAACAGCGGCAGGGGCTGCGCAAAGCGCCGAGGAGATCTATACGGGGCTTTGCGGCTTTTGCTCCGCCGACGAGGGCGACGCGCCGGGACGCAGCTCGGTCTACCGTATGCTGGCGGCGCTTTGTGACGAGGGCGAGGTCAAAAAGTTCCCCGCCGGCGCGGGCGAGGGCGGCTTTGTCTATCAGTACGTCGGTACACAACGCCACTGCGACACCCATTTTCATCTGCACTGCACGTCCTGCGGTCAGGTGACACATCTGGAATGCGATTGCAGTCAAAATATCTTCGGCCACCTCTTTTCCACCCACGGCTTTCGAGTGGACCCGGGGCGCTCGATCCTTTACGGCACCTGCGAGCTTTGCGCAAAGCGAGGTGACGCATAATGGAACACGTTTTACATATTTTGGCACACGGCACGCTGGATTCTCTAAAAATTCTTCCTTTTCTTTTCATCACCTATCTGCTCATGGAGCTATTGGAGCATAAGGCAGGCGACCGCGTGCAAAGAGCCATTTCCCATGCAGGCAAGGCAGGGCCCGCCATCGGCGGTGCGCTTGGACTTGTGCCACAATGCGGCTTTTCCGCGATGGCGGCAGGGCTTTACGCAGGGCATATCATCACCCCCGGAACGCTGCTTGCCGTATTTCTTTCGACCTCCGATGAAATGTTACCCGTCTTTCTTGGCGAAGGGATCGCACCCGCCCGTATCTTCACGGTGCTGGGATTAAAGCTCGGCTGCGCGTTGCTCGTCGGCTTTGCCGCCGATCTGCTGCTGCGCGGACGTATTCGCAATATACACATCTCACAGCTTTGCGAGGATGAGCATTGTCACTGTGAGAAGGGTGTTTTCCGTTCGGCGATTCACCACACGCTGCATATTTTCCTGTTCGTTCTGATCGTCAACCTCCTGCTCACAGGCGCGTTTGAGCTGATCGGCGAGCAGCGCATCGCCGCGGCGATGAACAGCGTACCCGTGCTCGGCACGGTCGCGGCGGCTGTGATCGGGCTGATCCCCAACTGTGCCGCCTCGGTCGCCATCGCCACCCTTTGGACGCACGGTGTCATATCGGGGGGCGCGATGCTCTCGGGACTGCTCACGGGGGCTGGCGCAGGACTCCTTGTTCTGTTCCGCACCAACAAGCACTTAAAGGAAAATTTGTTGCTTCTCGCCACTTTGCTTGGCGTCGGCATCTTCTTTGGCTGCCTGCTCGACCTCACGGGGCTTGCGGCTTTGATGAATTTATAAAAATGATCCGCGTTGCGATGCAACGCGGATCTTTTTTTATTTCACAATAAAGCGGTCAAGCTGTGCAAACAGCGCGTCGGTGTCGTCGGAATGCGCGTTGAGCGTGATGGGCGACATCAGATCCAAGCTGAAAATACCCATGATCGACTTGCCGTCTACCACGTAGCGGCCCGAAACAAGGTCTACCTCTACGTCGGTCCCGGAAACGATGTTTACAAAATCACGCACATCTGCGATGGTCGAAAGACGAATTTGAATGCTTTTCATATCTGTACTCCTTTTCTTTTTTCGGCATGGTTTCTGCCGTATTTCTGATATCATTATAACGATGCAGCGTTGATTTGTCAAGGAAATATAAGCCGCAAATCAAAATTTTACGATTTGCCCAAAAGAAGCGAAAATAACAAAGCGAAATTACATTTTATGTGCAGAATAAAACGCGGATCACGGGCAAAGTTTTCGGCAATTTGCAAAGCAAATCGACGGTGTTCAGCCGTCGCGAAAACTTCACTTACTCGCCGTAAGGTGGATTACGGGTGCTCGTGTAATTCGCCTTCGGCGAATAATGAAGATTTGCCTTGTCGGCTAAACGCCTCCATTTGCTATGCAAAACGGCAAACTTCACCCGCCGGCGGTGCTCTTCGAGCTCCGCGCGGTTGCTTGCAACCGCGATCCGCTCCAACAAAAAGGAACACCCCCGACAAGCGGGGGTGTTCCTTATTGTTGGAGCGGATTACGGGGCT
>JAGAMJ010000168.1 GCA_017624795.1 Clostridia bacterium | reverse complement strand
TTCTAACCAACTGAACTACCGGGCCAGGAAGCATCGCAAATGCAGTATTCCACATCGGCGACTTGCTTATTATAGCACAAGCGACTTGCGCTTGTCAACACCTTTTTCAAATTTTTTCATTTTTTTTGAAAGATCCAAGCAGTTCTTCTCTTTCAAAGTGATACGAGGCGCCGCAAAAGTGGCAATTGACCTCCAACTCCTCCGCCTTTCCTTCCGCGATCTGCTCGGCAAGCATTTTTTCGATCTCCGTCTGCCCAAGTGAACGAATGGCAGTACCGATGCGCTCACGCTGGCAGGTGCAGCGATATTCGACCTCCAATTCGTCAAATACGTCCCACTCAATATCGGCGAACGCGATGTCGGCGATCTCTTTTTTGGAAAGTCCTCTGTCAAACAGCGCCGAAATATTGCCAAGCGAGGCGGCGTTCTTTTCCAGCTGATCGATCACCGCGTTATCGGCAAAGGGCAAAAGCTGCACGATCACGCCGCCTGCCGCGCGGCAGGTGCGATCGGTATCGACCAGCACACCAAGCGCGAGGAGCGTTGGAAGCTGCTCGCTGCTTACATAATATGAAGCAATATCCTCGGCGATCTCACCGCTGACCAGCGGCACCGTGCCATTATACGGCTCGCCGTCACCCATATCCTTAATAACAGTCAGCGTACCCGCACCAACCGCGCCGCCCACGTCCAGCTTGCCGTTGGGCTTCAAGGGCAGATCCACGGCTGGATTTTGCACGTATCCGCGCACGTTGCCCATATAATCGGACACCGCGATCATCTTTCCAAGCGGGCCTCTGCCCGAAACCGTCAGGGACAGTGTATCCTCTTTGTCGCCAAGCATACAGCCCATCAGCGAGGTGCCCGTCAGCAGCCGCCCCAGCGCCGCCGTAGCCGTGGGCGCAGTCTGATGGATACGGATCGCCTCGTTGACGATCTCTTTTGATTCTATCACGTGAATACGGGCGCTACCGTCCCGTGTCATACCCCTTAAAATAGTTGATTTTTTCATACCGTTTCCTCTTATTTTTTACATCTTGCCGCAATATACCAGCGCGTGGCTGTGTCGGCAGGAGCGCTGAAATTCAGATCCTCAAAAAAGGCGATCTCGGCAAAGCCCGCGCCCTCTAACGCCGCGGTCAGCTCCTCGCGACTGTAACAGCGCTCGGTCTGCTCCTCATCAAGGCGAACGTAGCGACCGTCCTTTTCCTCGGTGAACACCGAGAGCAAAAAGCGGCAAAGCCCCGTTTCCCCGTCAAAGTCGTTCTGCCAACCGCAAAAAATACTGCCGTCGTCCTCCTCCAAAATGTATGCCTGTTCCCCATAGACATTCTCAAATTTGTAGGGCGTGTTCACATCGAACAAAAAAACGCCGTCGGGATCAAGATAGTTATGCACCAGCGAAAAGCATTTTTCAAGGTCGCCGTCACCCGTGAGATAATTGACGCAGTCCAACGTACTGACGACAGCACCCACCGTGCCGTAAAGCTCAAAGCCGCGCATATCCTGTTCTAAAAACAAAACGCCCCCGACGCCCTCCTTCCACATACGCTCATACGCTTTGGAAAGCATCTCGGCGCTGGCGTCAACGCCGATCATATCATAGCCGCGACGGGCAAGCTCCAAGGTCATACTACCCGTGCCGCACCCAAGGTCCAGCACAAGTCGGGGCTTGATACCATAGCGCGCAAACGCCTTTTCATAAAAATCGGCGATCGCGGCGTAATCCACCTCGCCGTTGAGTCGATCGTAAACACGCGCAAGCGCTTCATAGCTTTTCACGGGGTACCACCTCTTTTCCACGTAGCTTGCCTTTTATTTTACCCCATTTTTATTATAATGTAAAGTGCTTTGTGAAAATTTCCGTGAAAAGGCGGTCGATATCCCCTGCCCCCATCACAACACAAAGATCCCCCGCGTCAAGCTCGCGCGAAAGCGTCGCCGCAATAGCGGAAAGATCTCCCGGGGCGCTTGCGATATCCCCAACACCCGCGGCTATCATCGCGGCACTCATGCCGAGCGTGTCGCTTTCACGGGCAGCGTAAATATCTGCCACAAGTACCCGATCTGCTTGACGCAGCGCATCACAGATCTCACCGAAAAAAGTCGCCGTGCGCGAGTAGGTGTGTGACTGAAATACCGCAAACAGCCGCCCCCCTTCGCCCAGCATCTGCCGCGCGGCGGCAAGTGTTGCCACGATCTCGGCAGGGTGATGCGCGTAATCGTCAAAGAGCCGCGCGCCGCGCAGCATTCCCCGATATTCCATGCGCCGCCCCGCCCCGCGAAAGGCACAAAGCCCATTTTGTATCGCACCGCCCGAAACACCGCACAAGTGTGCCGCGGCAAGGGCGGCAAGGGCATTAGCGACGTTGTGCCGCCCCGACACACGCAAAACGATCTGACCAAGGTGGCTGCCGTCAGGCAGGACGGGAACAAACCGTCCGCACCCCTGATCAAACGTGAGCGCGTCGGCATGATAATCCCCCGTTTTGACGCCAAAAGTGCAGACACGTGCATCGGAATTTTGCACACACGACAGTGCCGTCGCGTCCTCCGCGTTGCAAAGCACCGTCCCCGATCCTCCCACCAGTGACGCATAGCGCGCAAAGGACGACCTGACCGCGTCAAGCGAGGGAAAATAGTCCACGTGGTCAAGCCCCACGTTCAGTATCACCGCAAGCGTCGGGGAAAAGCGCAAAAAGGAGTCCTCATACTCACACGCCTCAAAGATCACCTCGCGCCCCTCGCCCGTTGGGGGTGCCGCGTGCCGCAAGGGCGCACCGCAAAAAACGCTTGGCGCTCTGCCCGCCATGGTGAAGATCTCAGCAAGCATGGCGGTAACGGTGCTTTTGCCGTGGCTGCCCGCCACCCCGATGCGAACAGGGTGACCGTGCATCAGAAAGGCAAGGAAATCCGCTCGGGAAAAAACGGGGATCCCAAGGCGCTGCGCTGCGGTATATTCGGGATTGTCAGGAGAAATGGCAAGGGTGTAGATCACCGCGTCAGCATCGATCACCCGTGCCGCGTCGTGCCCGAAATACACGGGGATCCCTGCCGCCAGAAGGCGTGCTGTGCCCTCTCCCGCCGCGCGGTCCGAGCCCGACACCACATACCCCTTTTTTGCCGCAAGCAACGCCATCGTTGCCATATGAATCCCGCCGATCCCGATAAACCACAGCTTCTTCTTTCCCGTAAGCATAGCGGCAATTTTCGTCACCCCATGACTCGTATTTGGTAAAGCCATACCGTTTCCTCCCTATTTCTGTCAAAAACAGTCAGATCTTATTCGCTTTTTGGCGTTCATTTTCACAAAACGCACACAATTTCATTGAATAGACACCACAAATTGACTTTATACTATACTCGTGGAAGAAATCTGTCTAACAAAATTATAGCAACGGAGGAATCAAAAAATGCAGATCACAGACATCAAAATTCGCAAATTGTTCGATGAAGGGCCTATGAAAGCAGTTGTATCGGTTACCTTCGACAGTCAGCTTGCCGTACACGACATCAAGGTGATCAACGCGCGCGATCGCTTCTTTATCGTGATGCCCAGCCGCAAGAACCCTGACGAAACCTATCGGGATATCGTACATCCCATCAATGCACAGTTCCGCGCGCAGCTGGAAGAGGCAGTCATCCGCGCTTACGAGGAAGCACTTGCAGCCGCCGCCGAGGAAGGCGCCACCGCCACCGATGAGGAGCCCGTTCCTGTTATTTAAGTGTGAAATAAAGCAGCAAAAAGCCGCCCTTTTTTGAAAAAAGGGCGGCTTTTTGCGTATACGTAACAGTTTTTTGATCACAATTTACCGATTCCCGTCAGGATACCGCTTGGCGCGATCATCAATCTGCCAAACGTAGGATTACCGTCACGCGGATCGCCAAGACTGCCGGGACAAAGCACGCGCAAGGGCTTTTGCAAGGTCACGTCCTCGACAACGTAGCCCGCAGGAAGCGTGCGTTCAAGCGGCACGTGGGTGTGCCCGTAAAGCAGCACGTCCGCATTTCGCCGGGCGGCGGCGCAGATCGCCCCCGTAAGCGTTGATTTCACGCCATAACGGTGTCCGTGCGTCATAAAAACGCGACACGCGCCGAAGATCTCGATCCTTGCGTCGGGCGTATCAAAGCCCATAAAATCACAGTTGCCGCGCACGGCATACACCGCAACCTCCTCGGGAACGACCGAGAGGTCGCGCAGTCCGTCACCGAGAAAGAGCAGCGTGTCGGCATTTGTGCGCTCCAAGATCTCCGAAAGGCGCGATGCTCTGCCGTGGGTATCCGAAACGACAAGGATCTCCATCACACAATCTCCAAAAGCTCTTTGGTGCTTTTTGTGAAGTTGCGAATGCTGCCGTCCGTGTTCACCGCGATCATATCCTCAATGCGACAGCCGTATTTGCCCTCAATATAAATGCCCGGCTCCACGGTGACCACGTGTCCCGCGCAGAGCACGGCGTCCTCCCTTGCGGTGGGAGAAAGCCGAGGGGACTCGTGAATGTCGATGCCCACGCCATGTCCAAGCGAGTGCCCGAAGCACCCCCGATAGCCTGCGCCCTCGATGATATCGCGCGCAACGCGGTCAAGCGCGCGGCAGGAAATGCCACCCTTGGCGGCGGCAAGCGCCGCCTCTTGCGCCTTCAGCACCGTTTGGTAGAGATGCTTCATCGCGTCATCCGCTTTTCCGATGACCACCGTGCGGGTCATGTCCGCACAGTATCCCCCAAAACGGGCACCGAAATCCATGGTCAGAAAGCCATTCTCCAATTCCCTTGCGCGCGGCACGCCATGAGGCAGTGCCGACCCCGTACCCGAAACGGCGATGGTATCAAAGGCGATCCCCTCGGCACCGTTGCGGCGCATGAAAAGCTCCAATTCAAGTGCCACGTCGATCTCGCGCACGCCGCGCTTCAGATAGTGCAAAATATGCGAAAACGCCGCGTCGGTCAGCTCCTGCGCGGCGGCGATCGCATCAAGCTCGCGCGCGTCCTTAT
>JAGAMJ010000167.1 GCA_017624795.1 Clostridia bacterium | reverse complement strand
GCCCTGCCGCGCGGCGCTTGATATCCAAAAACTTTTCAGCACCGAGATCCGCGCCGAAGCCCGCCTCGGTAATGGCGTAATCGGAAAGCTTCATCGCGATCTTGGTCGCCATGACCGAGTTGCAGCCGTGTGCGATATTGGCGAAAGGTCCGCCGTGCACGAATGCGGGCGTGCCCTCCAAGGTCTGCACGAGATTGGGCTTGATCGCGTCTTTGAGCAGCGCCGCCATAGCACCCACTGCTTTGAGGTCGCCCGCAGTGACGGGCTGCTCGTCATAGGTGTAAGCCACCACGATGCGCGACAGACGGTTTTTGAGGTCCTCGATATCGCTTGCAAGGCAGAACACTGCCATAATTTCGGAAGCGACCGTAATGTCAAAGCCGTCCTCGCGCGGCACACCGTTCACTCTGCCGCCAAGGCCGTCGGTCACAAAACGCAGCTGACGGTCGTTCATATCCACGCACCGCTTCCAGGTGATGCGACGGGGATCGATGTTCAGCGCGTTGCCCTGATAGATATGGTTATCCAGCATCGCGGCAAGCAGGTTGTTCGCAGCACCGATGGCGTGGAAATCACCCGTAAAGTGCAGATTGATATCCTCCATGGGCACGACCTGTGCGTAGCCGCCGCCCGCAGCACCGCCCTTGATACCGAACACGGGGCCGAGCGAGGGCTCGCGCAGCGCGACCGACACGTTTTTGCCGATGCGTTTGAGGCCGTCGGCAAGACCGATGGTGGTGGTGGTCTTTCCCTCGCCCGCGGGGGTGGGGGTGATCGCCGTCACCAGGATCAGCTTGCCGTCCTCTTTGGTCTGATCCCGCAAAATGGCGGGATCGACCTTTGCCTTATATTTACCGTATTGCTCCAAATAGTCCTCCCCGATCCCTGCCGCCTTTGCGATCTCGGTGATGGGGCGGAGCTTCGCGCTTTGCGCGATCTCGATATCAGACAAGAATGCCATATCAGATCTCCTTTTTTATTTGAAGTATTTCACAGCAGAGGCAAACAAATGCATATCGTACTCGCCGATCACGTTCTTGTAAAGGTTTTTGCCGATACGCTCGCTGTGTCCCATCTTGCCGAGCACGCGGCCGTCGGGGGAGATGATACCCTCGATCGCGGCGATCGAGCCGTTGGGGTTAAAGGAGGTATCCATAGTGGGATTACCCGCAAGATCGACGTATTGGGTGGCGATCTGACCGTTTGCGGCAAGCTCCTTCACAAGCTCGTTTGACGCGAGGAACCGTCCCTCGCCGTGAGAGATCGGCACGGTGTAGATCTTGCCCACCTCGGTGCCTGCAAGCCAAGGAGATTTATTGGTGCAAACACGGGTACGCACCAGCTTGGACTGGTGGCGACCGATGATGTTGTAGGTCAGCGTCGGGCAGCTTGCATCGGTATCCATGATCTTGCCGTAGGGCACAAGACCAAGCTTGATCAGCGCCTGGAAGCCGTTGCAGATGCCCAGCATCAGGCCGTCGCGCTCGTCAAGGAGCTTCGTGACCTCTGCCTTCACCTCGGGGTTGCGGAAGAAGGCGGTGATGAACTTGGCGGAGCCGTCGGGCTCGTCGCCGCCCGAAAATCCGCCGGGAATGAAGATCATCTGGCTCTCGGCGATCTTTTTCGATACCGTTTCCACACTTTTTGCCACGTCATCGGCGGTGAGGTTGCGGATCACCACGATGTCGGCGTCAGCCCCCGCCTTTTCCATCGCGCGGGCGGAGTCATATTCACAGTTGGTACCCGGGAACACGGGGATCAGCACCTTGGGGCGCGCGACCTTGACGGCGGGTGCTGCGGTGCAGCCGCCCGTATAGGCGAATGCCGTGGGCTCGCCCTTCGCGGGTGCGTCGGTGGGATAAACGCCCGACAGCGTCCCCTCGTTGATGGCAAGCAGCTCATCGACCGTCGCTTTGTCGCCCGCAAGGTCGATGACCGCCTCTGCGGTGGTTTCACCCAGCTTGAAGGCG
Source organism: Clostridia bacterium (assembly GCA_017624795.1). Lineage (GTDB taxonomy): Bacteria > Bacillota > Clostridia > Oscillospirales > CAG-272 > Firm-07. The sequence goes on along the minus strand of JAGAMJ010000167.1, from coordinate 1,387 downwards.
TAGGTGCTTTCCACCTCCTCGCAAAGCTCGGCAACGATAAAGCCGTACATACCCGCACTGTGCCAATCGTCGCACTGCGCGGACTTGAAGCCGATCCTGTTGCCAAAGGACATCTTCATCACTGCCTCGCCGATGCCGTTTTCCACAGCCCAAGCGGCTCTCACCTTGCCCTGTTTGCAAAGCGCGTGGAAAGTGTCCCAAGCCGCCTTCTGGCTCTCTGCCGTATCCTCATCGGGGGCAAACAGGTAAACGGGATCGCCCGCTTCCTTAAATTCAGGGGAAAGCACATCGCCTGCCTTCACGGGCGCGATGGCGAACGAGATCAGCGTGGGGGGAACGTCCTTGTCAAGGAAGGTGCCCGACATCGAGTCCTTTCCGCCGATCGCAGCGGCATTCAGCTCCAACTGCGCGTCCATCGCGCCAAGCAGTGCCGCAAAGGGCTTGCCCCAACGGGCGGGCTCGGTGCGCAGCTTTTCAAAGAACTCCTGCAACGTCAGATATGCGTCTTTATAATCAGCGCCCGCGGCGACGATCTTTGCCATCGAGGTGTAAACTGCCGCGCGTGCGCCCGTATAAGGATCGATGCTCATATGGTCGGGATCCAGTCCCCAAGCCATCACGCTTGCCTGATCGGTGACCTCACCGGGCAGAACGGGCAGCACTGCCGCCATCGCCTGTGCGGGGGTGGTCTGCGTCTTGCCGCCGAAGGGCATCAGCACGCTGCCTGCACCGATCGAGCCGTCAAAGCGCTCGACAAGGCCGCGTCTGCCTGCGGTTTTCAGGTCAGCTGCCATCTCGCGCAAATCCTTGTACAGTGCCTTGGAGAGCGCAGACAGATCCTTTTCGGTGACCTCGACCGCGGTGTGCTTATCCGCACCGTTGGTGTTGAGGAACGCACGGGAAAGGTCAGCGATCGTCTGTCCCTTCCAGGACATGACCATACGCGCCTCTTTGGTCACGACCGCCACGCGGTACGCTTCCAGGTTCTCGCTCTGGGCATATTCGATGAATTTGTCGGCGTCCTCGGCGGCGACCACGACTGCCATACGCTCCTGGGATTCGGAGATGGCAAGCTCGGTGCCGTCCAGGCCGTCGTATTTCTTGCGGACTGCGTCAAGGTCGATACGAAGTCCGTCGGCAAGCTCGCCGATGGCGACCGACACACCGCCCGCACCGAAGTCGTTGCAGCGCTTGATCAGGCGCGTGACCGCGGGATTGCGGAAGAGTCGTTGGATCTTGCGCTCCTCGGGCGCGTTGCCCTTCTGCACCTCGGACGCCATGGTCGTAAGTGACTTCATATTGTGGCTCTTGGACGAGCCCGTCGCGCCGCCGATACCGTCGCGTCCCGTTCTGCCGTCAAGCAGCACGATCACGTCGCCGGGGGCGG
>JAGAMJ010000166.1 GCA_017624795.1 Clostridia bacterium | reverse complement strand
TACCCGTGGGAACGGTCACGTTCATCTTTTCGCCCATTTTCAGCTTGCCCGCATTCAAAAGGTCGCAGTATGCCGATACGTAATAGACGATCTGCGGTGCAAGGCGACCCCAGTTGATCGAGTTGGCGGAAGAGAAGAAATAGCCCTTTTCATCAAGGTATTTGGCGGCATCTTCGTCAGAGAAGATCCTCTTAACACCGGTTTGCGCGTCATCAAAATTGCCGTTGATAGCACAAACGTAAACGTTGTCACCGGTCTGCGTCTGCATTTGCAGCTTTTGGACGCGGCTGACGCCGTCTACGGGATAAAACACTGCGATCTTGATGCGGTCAATATCCTTATAGCCCTCCAAAGCGGCTTTGCCCGTGTCGCCCGATGTTGCGACCAGGATCAGCGCGGTGCGCTCCTCGCCCGTTTTTGTCAGCGCACGGGAAAGCAGACGCGGCATGATCTGCAACGCCATATCCTTAAAGGCGGCAGTCGGGCCGTGCCAAAGCTCCAAGCTGTGGATCGTATCGTCCAAAGCGACAAGCGGTGCAGCACCGCCGACAAAGGAGGTGGGGGCATATGCGGCACGGCAGTCCACAAGCAGCTCCTCCTCGGTGTAATCGGTTAAAAACTTGCCCAGAATTTTAGCGGCTCTCTGGGGGTAATCCGCTGCGCGAAGCGCTTCGATCTCATCTGCTGTCAGCGTGGGGATCGATTCGGGGACAAACAAGCCGCCGTCGGCGGCAAGTCCTTGCTTGATGACCTGTGCTGCGGAAAATTTTGCGGCGCCAGCGTCGCGTGTGCTTTGAAATTTCATAATAAAGCTCCTTTGTTTTAGGGTAGATTTTCTATAAGAAAGCGGTGACCGTTTTCAAAGAAAAATCGGTCGGTCTGCCTTGCGGTAAAACCGCTTTTTTTCATGGTATTTGTAAGCAAGGAAAGGTTGCTTACGTCAAAAATGGAACGGGGAAGCGCGTCAACACCATCAAGATCCGAGCCAAGAACGACACATTCCTCACCGCCTACGCGCATCAAATGGCGTATGTGTGCCATTACGTGATTTAGCGTTGCCTGCGTTTGGGAAGTGAGAAACGGGGGATAAAGATTCACTCCGATCACGCCGCCGGATAAGGCGATCGTGCGAATTTGCCCGTCTGTGAGATTTCGCCTGTGCGGCGTCACAGAAAAGGCGTTGGAATGCGTTGCAACAAGCGGCTTTTGATATGCCTTACACAGTGCCGACATATCGTGAAAGGACGAAACAGAGGCGTGAGAAGCATCAACGGTAATGCCTGCTTCAAGAAAACGGATCACAGCTTTCTTTCCAAAAGATGTCAGCCCAACATTGGTGTTCCAAGCGCCGCCGATGATGCTCTCATCGCGCCACAAGAGCGTCGCGAAGCGAACACCGAGCGCGAAAAGCTCGGTCACATTATGCAAATCGCCGTTGAGAACACGGGCGTCCTCAATACATGGGATAAAAGCGGCAGCTCCGCTTGCGATCGAGCGCTGCATGGCATCGCGAGAGCCAATGATCAAGGCGCCCGCTTGTTCCAGATATTCTAACACAGACCGAACGTAGTGCATACCGTCCGCGTTTGGCAGCTGCGGCGGATAAAAGACGGCGGCAAGCTGTGTGTATGACTGAAAAGCACTTGCTTTTTTAAGGTCGACCATCAGATCGTTTTTTGCAAGGCAAGCTTGCTTTTTATACAGCTCAACAGGGGTATCGCAGTGAAAATCGATCAGATGCATCAGCGTACCGAGCCGTTTGCAAAAAAGGCGTTCGGAATATGGTGGATCTTAAAGGGCTTCATACGCTTTGAGCGATCAAGATAGACCTCGATCACGTCCAAGCGGGGACACAGCTTTGTCGGATATTCGTGTAAATAGGCACGTGCCGCGTCAACCGTGCGTCTGCGCTTTGCCAGATCAACGGCAAGTGAGGGGCGGCGATCTGCCGCTTCGGGGGAATCGAACGTCAGCGTTTTGACTTCAACAAACGCGATGTAAGCACCGTCGCGTGCGACAATATCCAATTCGTTCTTGCCACAATAATGATTACGGGCAAGAATACGGCAGCCGCGCTTGCGCAAATAGCGCGCCGCGGCACGCTCACCGATATTGCCGATGTCCTTTTTACCAAACAGCTTCATTTGTCCAGAAAGCGAATGAATTTCGTACGATAAATGGGCGCGGGACCGTGCTCACGCAAGGCGTCCATATGTGCTTTTGTGCCATATCCCTTGTGCTTTGCAATACCGTATTGCGGATATTGCGCGTCCAATTCCACACACAAGCGGTCACGGGTGACCTTGGCAAGGATCGACGCGGCGGCAATACTTGGCGAGATGGCATCTCCGTGCACCACGGCACGGGTGGGTAAGGTGAAGCCACGGGTGATATTTCCGTCGATCAACGCAAAATCGGGCTTCGGATCAAGCGCATCAATGGCGCGTCGCATCGTATGCAGAGTGGTGGAAAGTATATCGGTTTCGTTGATCTCCTCCACGCTGCCAAGCTCCACAGCAAAGGCGATCGCGTTTTCACAAATGAGGTCGTACAGCTGCTCTCTTTTTTTCTCGCTTAGCTTTTTGGAATCGTTGAGCCCTTCTAAAACAAGACCAACGGGCAAGATGCAAGCCGCGGCGACCACAGGACCGCAAAGCGGGCCTCGCCCCGCCTCGTCCACACCGCAAACAAGCTTGCAGCCCTCTTGCATCAAGGCATTTTCTAATTCATAAGTCAGCATCAAGTACCCTCCAATACGTCAAGCGTGATACGCCCGATCTTCGCGGCGCGAAATTCATCTAAAAGCGTGTTGGCGGTACGCTCGGTGTTGACCTCGCCGCCGCTGATCAAAAATCCGCGTTTTTTGCCAATGAATTCAAACAGCTCCACGTCGCTCATATCCCCAATCTGCTCGGGATCAAATTTATAGCGCGCGGCAAGGAGTGCGGGGTATTGATGGCGGAGCTTGCGGCACAGGGCGATGGCAAGGGTTTCGATCTCAACGACGTCGTCCTTGATCGCGCCCGTAATGGCAAGATTTTCGCCCGTACTGCGATCATCAAAGCGAGGCCAGAGCACGCCGGGCATATCCATCAGGTCAAGCCCCATTGAGGTCGCCACCCACTGTGGCGTCAGGGTAACGCCGGGGCGGTTTTCGACCTTTGCCTTTTTACCGCCGCAAAGGCGGTTGATGAGCGAGGATTTTCCAACGTTGGGTATCCCCACCACCATCGCACGGAGCTTGCGACCGTTCATACCCTTTTGGGCGTAACGCTCCAGCTTATCGGAAAGCAGGGAACGGATCGCACCCATCAGCTTATCCATGCCCTTGCCGCTGACACAGTCGACGGCAAGGCAAACGCCGCCCTTGCTTTTATAGTATGCACAAAAGCGTTCGGTTGCGTCGGGATCGGCAAGCATAGACTTGTTGAGCAAGGTCACAAGCGGCTTGCCCTCGGTCAATTTTTCGATTTCGGGGTTGCGGGAGCTTTGTGGGATCCGTGCGTCCAAAAGCTCGATCACCACGTCCACGTTTTTGAGGTTTTCCTTCATCAAACGGCGCGTTTTCGCCATATGACCGGGAAACCATTGAATGATATCTGCCGGCATTTTTATTCCACCTTTCCAAACTTGGAAAAGGGCGTCACACGAAACAGGACCTTTCCAAGTATGCGGCGCTCATCGACAAATCCCACGCGCTCATCACGACTGTCTGCCGAAACGTTTCGATTGTCACCAAGCACGAACAAGTGACCTTGGGGGACCTCATACACTTCAAACCCTGTGTGTGCATTCCATTTGCCATTTGAGAAATAAGCGTAATCGGTTTCATTCAACACTTCATCTTCGGCAAAAAGATCGTCATCTGAAACGTAAAGCTTACCGGCGGCATAATCGATCTTCACAAACTGACCTCCTGTGGCGATCACGCGCTTTACGATCGGCTCATTGAAGCGATCGTCGATCTCGCTGGTCTGATGGAAAACGATGATGTCGCCTTGCTTTGGCGTATAAAACAGATTGGATACCACTAGTCGCTCGCCATTGAGCAGTGTATTGTTCATAGAAGGGCCGCTGACCACGCAAAGCCGAAAGGCAAAGGTCATCAAAACAATAACCGTCACCGCGGCAAGCACAAACATTTCTACGTATTCAAAAACCGCGGCGCAAAGGGTGGCAGAGGGGGAGGGGGAAGAAGAATTCTTCTTTTCCTTTGGCATAGTATCCTCCAAACTTATTTTTCGATCAGTTTTTCCATCAAAAGATAGCCGTTTTCGATGTAGTTGTTTTTCGCCGCAGCGCTTTCCTCGCAGAACTGATCCACACCGTTATTCTGCTTGTTTGAAGAATAGATCAAAAAGGGAACGGGGAAGATGGTGTGCGTGCGAAGACGGACGGGCGTTGGGTGATCGGGCAGGATCATGATCTTAAACGGCTCGTCTTGTGATTGAAGATATGTAAGCACGGGGGAAAGGATCTCGCGATCGATCTTTTCAACCGACAAGACCTTGTTGTCAAGCTCCGCGCGGTGTCCGCACTCATCGGGTGCTTCCACGTGGACGTAAACGTACTCGTAGCCGTCACGGAACGCCGCGATCGCGGCATCTGCCTTGCCCGCATAATTGGTATGCACGTTTCCGGTCGCGCCCTCAACGTCGATCGAGCGCATACCGGCACAAAGACCGATGCCCTTGATCAGATCAACGGCAGATATCACAGCGCCTTTCAGCCCCCATTTTTCTTCAAAAGAGGGGAGCTGGGGTTTTTTACCGGGGCTCCAGAGCCAAGCGGAGTTCGCGGGCTTCAAGCCGCGTGCGCGGCGTGCCTCGTTGACGGGGTGATGGTTCAAAATATCAAAGCTACGGCGCATCAGATCGTAAAATTCAGCCCCGCCGTTGTCCTTACGGGGAAGATAAGCGCCAATGCGCTGTCCCAGAATATCGTGCGGACGGTTGAACTCATAGCGGTCGTTGCCGTTTTTCCAGATCAGACAATGACGGTAGCTGATACCGGTATAAAACTTTTTGACGTCGTCGCCCATCTCGGCTTCCAGCGCCTTGATCAACTCGTCCGCCTCGGCTGTCGTAATCTCGTCGGCGCTATGATCCAAAATGATCTTATCATCGTAATCCTCGCCCTCATCGCTTAAAGTAACGACGTTGCAGCGATAAGCAGTTTCATCGGGCTGCATTTCAATGCCCATACTGACCGCTTCCAAGGGGGAACGTCCTTTGGAATAGACCTTAGGATCATAAGAGAGAATGGCGAGATTTGCCGTATCGCTTTCCGGGACCATACCGTTTGGAACGTTGGAAACCGTTCCCACCACGGCGTCCTTGGCAAGGGCGTCCATACAGGGCTTATTTGCCTTTTGCATCGGTGTCACACCGCCAAGTGCTTCAATGGGTTCATCTGCCATACCGTCAGGAATTAAAACAAAGTATTTCATTATAGCATTTCCTTTTTATTAAAATAAAATCATTATACATTATAACATAAATATTATAAAAGAGCAACACCGGAAAGGGAATTTTTACAATGATTTTTCAAAAAAAGAAAAAAGACCGTTCTTTTGCGGAAAACGGTCTTTTTCTATGCTGTTTTTACAGATTATCTACGATGCGATGTGCCCAGGCGAGAACCGCTTGCTTTTCCTCGTCCTTGATGGAATTGAGGAAGGGAAGGAAGCTGCTTTGCACAAAGAAGACCTCGTCCTTGACGTTCGCACCCGCTTCTGCCAAAATATCCTTTACGCATTTCGCACCCGCTTCGTTGCCGTCGATCAGCAGCGCAACGTTCTGTGCGCGCGCCTTTGTCAGCTCACGGCAGAACAGACGGACCTTATCTTCAAGTGAGCCCTTGGAAGAGATCAGCAAAAACACCAATCTTTCGTTATTGCAGGAATAAGCGGGTGGGATCACGTCAGTTGCATTGATGTCAAGCTGAAACTCCCGATGGATCATCGGTGCCAGAGCGGCGACCTTACCCTTGCCGGTGTGAAGAACACGCATTTTGATAGCCATAAAGACCTCCTAAAAAAGCTTTCATGCCAAAAACATGATTTTTCTTCATTATAACACGGCAAAGAAATAAAATCAAATATTTTTTGTAAATTTAACGATTTCTTTGCTTTTCAAAAAATCCACTTCTCTTTTGTTGACTTATCAACATTTTGCAAAACCGCTAAACAAAAAGCAATAAAAATTTGGAAATAAAAATCGAACGATCCCTTCACAGTGAACTGTACGAGCGAAAATTTTATTTGAAAACGATGGACAGTCCATTGAAGGTCATTTTAATAAAATTCAAAATAAACAAAACGAAAGGAGTTTTTATGAAAAATTTAACGTCAAAAAGAATGTAAGCTCCCAAAAGGTCTGATCAGCCCGTCAAAGCCCCAATTGTGCCCAAAAGTAAAATATACATGTTTTCCGGGGTTTTTCCGTTCCCTTTTTTATACAAAACTTTAATTTTGTATAATAATGCCTATTTCAAAATCAGGGTGCCTCTTTTGAGTTTTTTGTTTTTTTAGCAAAGTGAAGGTCCTTATTCCTCTTTTTTGCTGTCTGTGTTCAAATATTTTTTTCGCGTTGCCTCTCCGCCGCGAAGATGTCTTTCATCTTTATTTGTTTGAAGAACGTCATAAACACGTTCGTACAACGAAGGATTGACCGCGCGCAGAACAGTCGTGATGTCCTTATGTACCGTGCTTTTGCTGATCCCAAAATTGCGAGCCGCTTCACGCACGGTTGCGTTGTGCTCCACGATATAGTCCCCAAATAATTCACATCTCTTTCTTC
>JAGAMJ010000165.1 GCA_017624795.1 Clostridia bacterium | reverse complement strand
ATTCCGACGATGCGGCGTGGGAAAGGATCAACAGTGACGGCTTTTTGCATACCGTCCACGTATTTATTGACCGCAATAACGGTAAGACTGATGAGGAAAACCGTGCCAATGCCGAAGCCTTAAGGGCAAGGATCGCCGCCAAGACCACCGATACCGAGCGGTATGCCGAGATGCGAAAGGAGCTTGGGGGCGTTTACAACAACGACTATTTTGATCTGCTTGGCAACGGCTACTATTTCGCGCGCGGCGAGATGGAAAAGAGCTATGAGGAAGCGGCGTTTGCCCTGTCGAAGGATTATGAGGTCAGCCCCGTGATCGAGAACGCGGACGGCTACTATATCATAATGCGCTTGCCCAAGGACGAAGCATATCTTAACGGGCATTTTCAACAGTTGAAGGAAAAGACCTATTACGTGCAGCTCAACGACACCGTGGATCAGCGCCTTGCTGCGATGACATTGGAAATGACGCGTTACGGCGAGGGGCTTGATCTGATGGATCTTCCCCCCATCGACGCCGACGGCGGCGAGGGGCTGTTTGTTGCCTCTATCATCATTTGTGTCGTGCTTGGCTGCGGTGTGATCGGCGCGGTGATATACATGGTTTCCAAGAAAAGGGGAAAACTGAATAAAAAAGCGAAAAAGTAATAACGTTATCGTATAGGCAAGAGAGAATCATCCGAACCCGCTCTAAAACCTTACTTTTCGGCGCTTTCGGCACTTGCCACTCTTGCCTATCTTGAAAGGACAAGCCAATGGATCCTTTGTTTGAATACTTGTTTTTGTTTTGCGTTTGCGCCACGGCAGGATGGTGCATCGAGGTGGTGTATCGCGGCTTTCGCCATCACAAGGTGGTGAACCCCGGCTTTCTGACGGGCTGCTGCCTGCCCATTTACGGCATCGGCGGCGCGATTTTGTATTTTTTATCGGGGCTCAAACTCCGCGCACTGCCAAATGAGTTCTTGCGCGTTGCTGTGATCCTCTTGCTGGCGGTTCTGGTCATGACCTTGATCGAGCTTGTGGGTGGTTGGATCGCGGTGCAATTTTTCCATATACGTCTTTGGGATTATTCGTACGAATGGCTGAATTTCAAGGGGCTGATCTGCCCCAAGTTTTCTCTTTTTTGGGGGCTGATCTGCGCCGCGTTCTATTTTTTATTGTATCTGCCCCTGCACGTGTACGTCGAGGGCGTGATCGAATACCCTTTGCTGATCCTTGCGATCGGTATGTATCTGGGCGTTTTCGTAGTGGACCTGGTCCATTCCCTGCGCCTCTTGCAGCGCGTCAAATCCTATGCGATGCATATGCGGACCCTCATCAACCTCAATCAGCTCAAAAGCAACGCGCGAGAGCATTTTCGAAACGAGGCGGGCGGCAAGCGGCACGCGCCCTTCAATTTTTACCGTATGGTCGGTCGCTATATGACCGATATTCACGGCTACCGTGAGCAGATCCAACAGAAATGGGGAGAAAAGAAGTGAAAAAGGCGATCGACAACAAGCTTTTCTTTGAAGTGGCAAAGGAAGTGATCGGCAAGGCGCGCTACGACGAAATGAAGCAGTACGTGTCCCATTCCGACATCACAGTCTATCAGCATTGTATCAAGGTGGCGTATAAGGCATATTGCTTTGCACTTCGCCACAATATCCCTTGCGATCTGCGCGCGCTGATCCGCGGCGCGCTGCTGCACGACTACTATCTTTACGATTGGCACGATCCGAACAAGGGCTTCCGTTGGCACGGCTTTAAGCATCATCGCTTCGCGTTGCAAAACGCCGAGCGCGACTTCGTGCTTTCCAAAAAGGAGCGGAACATTATCCGTTCCCATATGTTTCCGCTGACCTTCTGGTGTGTACCCAAGTGCCGCGAGGCGTGGCTCGTCACGCTCGCGGACAAGATCGTCGCCACCGAGGAAACCCTGATCAAATATCGCAAAAAAGTATAAATCACCCCCGTCAGGCGTCATTTGGGCGCTTGACGGGGAATTCTTTTTATAAAAGATGAGAAATTTTGAAAAAATAAATGAAAAGGGCTTGACAAGTGGGGTGCTTTGTGCTATACTCTGTAAAGGATTTTGCTTTACAGGCGGTGAGAGCGTGTTTGAAAAGAATCTTTTGCTGTCGTATTTGCTGGATCAATACGGTGCGGTTTTGGGCGAGAGGCATCGCACGCTGCTTGATTATTACTATAATCAGGATCTGTCGCTTGCCGAGATCGCAGCCGAGATCGGCATTTCCCGTCAAGGCGTGCGGGACAGCATCAAAAAAGCCGAGGAGGAGCTCTTCTTTTTGGAGGAGAAGCTGCACCTGCACGAGCGCACGCTGAAAATAGCAAAGGCAAGTGAAAGGCTGCTGGCGCTCCCCCTTTCAAACGAGGCGCGCGAGGCGGTGCAGACCTTGATCGAGGCAGCTGAGCTTACCCCCCACTAAATAAAGAAAGGCGGTATCGTATGTTTGAAAATTTAAGCGAAAAACTGAGTAACGCCTTCAAATTCTTTCGCAACAAGGGCAAGCTGACCGAGGCGGATATCAAGGCAGGTATGCGCGAGATCAAGCTGGCGCTGCTGGAAGCGGACGTCAACTTCAAGGTCGTGCGCGATTTTGTCAAAATGGTTTCGGAGCGCGCTGTGGGCGCTGAGGTGCTGGAATCCCTGCTGCCCGCCCAGCAGATCGTCAAGATCGTCAATGAGGAAATGATCCGATTGATGGGGGAGACGCAAGCCAAGCTCACCATCGCCCCCAAGCCCCCGACCGTTGTGATGATGGTTGGTTTACAGGGCGCAGGCAAGACCACCCACGCGGGCAAGCTCGCGGGTATGTATAAAAAGCAGGGTAAAAAGCCGTTGCTTGTGGCGTGTGACGTTTACCGCCCCGCCGCGATCAAGCAGCTCCAAATACTTGGCGAAAAGCTGGATATTCCCGTTTTTTCGCTGGGTGAAAAGGAAAAGCCCGTCAAGATCGCGAGAGAGGGCTTGAAGCACGCCGAGAAGATGGGCTATGATATGGTCTTCATCGACACGGCAGGTCGACTTCACATCGACGAGGAGCTGATGGGCGAGCTGCAAGACATCAAAAAGGCAGTGGACCCCACCGAGATCCTGCTCACGGTCGATGCGATGATCGGTCAGGACGCGGTTACGGTCGCCGAGCATTTCAACGGTCAGCTTGACGTCACGGGTGTGATCCTGACAAAGCTGGACGGCGATACCCGTGGCGGTGCGGCGCTTTCGGTGCGTCACGTGACGGGCAAGCCCATCAAATTCGTGGGCGTTGGCGAGAAGATCGACGCGATCGAGCCCTTTTATCCCGACCGTATGGCAAGCCGTATCCTTGGCATGGGCGACGTGCTTTCTCTTATCGAGAAGGCGGAGCAGGCATATGACGAGAAGCAGGCGGCGGCGCTGGAAAAGAAAATGCGCGAAGCCACCTTTACCCTTGACGACTATCTGGATCAGTTCGCACAGCTCAAAAAAATGGGCAATATTGAGTCCTTGCTCGGTATGATGCCGGGTATGAACGCGAGCGCGCTGAAAGACGCCAAGATCGACGAAAAGCAAATGGCGCGCACCGAGGCGATCATCAAGTCGATGACTAAAAAAGAGCGCGAAAAGCCCGATATCATCGGCGCTTCCCGCAAGCAGCGCATCGCGCGCGGCAGCGGCACGACGGTCGAGGACGTCAATAAGCTGCTCAAACAATTTGAGCAGGTCCGCAAAATGATGAAGCAGTTCGCAAACGGCGGACTGAAACGGGGATTTTTCGGAAAAGGAAAAATGAAATTCCCCATGTAATGTCTTGAAAACAAGACAACGTAACACGGTTTTTCAAAAAATAATTATAAAAACAAAGGAGAATTTTAACCATGGTTAAGATCAGACTCACCCGTACGGGTAAAACTCATTCCGCATGCTACCGCATCGTTGTTGCCGATCAGCGCTCTCCCCGCGATGGCCGCTTTATCGAGGAGATCGGCTTCTACAACCCCAACTCCAAGGAGTTGAAGGTCAATGAAGAGGCCGCAAAGAAGTGGCTTGCAAACGGTGCTCAGCCCAGCGACACCACCAAGGCGCTGCTCAAGAAGGCCGGCGTTATCGCCTGAGCCTCGGGTGGACGACATGGTCGATCTGAAGGAGATCCTTGCAGATATCGCCCGCGCCATCGTGGACCATCCCGATGACGTGACGGTAGCTGAGGAGGAAAGCAACGGAGAGGT
>JAGAMJ010000164.1 GCA_017624795.1 Clostridia bacterium | reverse complement strand
TTCACTTTGCTCGGTCATACTGATCGCCACTCTGCTTTATCACGTTGTGCTGATCTTTATGCCGCACACAGCAGCCCCCTCGCTGTATCTGTCGCCCGCGGCGATCTGTCTTTCGCTTTTGGCGTTGGCTGACCTGCTGGATTGGTACCGCGAATCGCTTGCTTTTCAGGTCATTTCCTCGCGCAAGCAAAAATACGCGCTGATCCCGCGCGTTTCGGTTGGCGGAAAGCAGGGCGATGCCCGCCTTTCCTTGGAGGAAAGCGACACAAGGGGCACGGTGTGGTATCTGCGCCCCGTGGGATTTGTCCGTAACTATTTTGCCAATACCAAAAAGCGTGTCGGCAACAGCCGTTCGATGGGCACACAGCTTTTGCTGATCGCTTCCGTCGGCGTTGTGCTGGGGCTTTACGTTTTGGCTACGGGCGGCACGGCAACGCAGACGCTGCAAACCGTTTTCGTTACCTTCTTGCTTTGCGTGCCCGTGACCTCGCTGTTTCTGACCTCCCTGCCTATGTTCCTTGCGGCGTGTCTGCGCCTGCAAAAGAAGGGTGCGATCATCGGCGAAGCTCCCATTGGCGAGTGCGATGGAACGACAACTTTGGTGATGCCCGATTCCGAGGTGTTTGGTGCCATGCATCACGAGCGCTTTGAGATCATGGAGGATCAGGATCCGTTTGAAATCAGTATGCTGGTCCGTGCGTTACTTGAAAAAATTCAAAGCCCGCTTTGCGACTCGGTTGGCGTTGACCGCGAGCATCGCATCAACGAAGATCAGGTGATCCTGACCGAGATCGAGGAGCAGGGCGTTGCCGCCACCGTCGGCGAGCAAAAGGTGCCGATGCTGATCGGCAACGTGGAGTATCTGCGCTCGCACGGCATCACGGTAAAGGATCTTTGGACACAAGCCCCCGAGCATCGCGGAAAGCGCCCCGTCTGTGTCGCCGCAAACGGGCAGTTGGTGGCGGTCTTCCTTGCCAGATACCGCTTGGCGGACGATATGAAGACGCTGCTTTCCGAATTGGAGGCAGAGGACGTGCAGATCATGATCCGCAGCAAGGATCCCGGTATCCACGACGATCTTTTCGCGTCGTTGCTGCCCGACCGCCGCGACGCGGTCGAGGTCATGAAGCCGTCGGCAAGTGAAATGGATCTGCGTACCGACCGCGTTGACGCCACCGTGGTGGCGCTTGGCTCCTGCCGCGAGGCGGCACGGACCTTTGTTACCTGTCGGCGTGTTCGCCGCGCGGGCGACCTTGGCAAGCTGCTGCAAACCGTTTCGATCGCGGGCGGCGCCGTCCTATCCGCCGTGCTGGCGTTCTTCACGGGCGCGGTCAAGCTTCCTGCCGTTGTGGTTTCTCTTTATCTGCTTTTCTGGTGCGGTATCCATACCGCCACCTCCTATCTCTATTTGCGCGATAAGGACGACGACCGTCTGTAAGTTGCTATCGAACATTTAACAAAAGAGGTCATATGAATAATAAAATCAGTTCCGTCCTGAAATCGGTGGAAAAGCCGGGGCGATACTCCGGCGGCGAATACGGGGCGATCATCAAAAACAAAGACGAGGTCAAGGCACGCTTTGCCTTTGCGTTCCCCGATACGTATGAGATCGGTATGTCCAATCTCGGTATGCGCATTTTGTACGGTGCGCTGAATCAAGAGAGCGACATCTGGTGCGAGCGCGTTTTCTGCCCTTGGGTGGATATGCAAGAAAAGATGCGCGAGCTGGATATCCCGCTTTGGGCGCACGAATCGGGCGATCCCGTTTCCGAATTTGACATTCTCGGCTTCACGCTGGGATATGAAATGTGCTATACCACGGTGCTGGCGATGCTGAAAATGGCAAAGCTGCCGCTGCGTGCCGACGCGCGCGGCGAGGACGATCCTATCGTGATCGGCGGCGGCGCTTGCGCCTACAACCCCGAGCCCATGGCAGACTTTTTTGACTGCTTTTCGATCGGCGAGGGCGAGGATAATCTGGTGGAGTTCACAAAGCTCTATATCCGTATGAAGGAGGAGGAAAGATATACCCGTCAGGGCTTTTTGCACGAGGCGGCGGCGACCATTCGCGGCATCTACGTGCCTTCTCTTTACGATGTTTCCTACAACGCCGACGGCACCATTTCCGCCGTCACGCGCCGCTTTGAGGATATTCCCGAACGGGTGGAGAAATGCATCATCGCGGATATGGACAAGGCGTACTATCCCGATCAGCTTGTCATGCCCTATATCGAAGCCGTTCACGACCGCATTATGTTGGAGGTCTACCGCGGCTGTATCCGCGGCTGCCGCTTCTGTCAGGCGGGCATGATCTACCGTCCCGTCCGTGAAAAGACGCCCGAGCTACTCTGCAAGCAGGCGCGATGCCTGTACGACAATTCGGGATATGAGGAGATCTCGCTGATGTCGCTGTCGATCAGCGACTACACAAAGCTTGAACCCCTCACCAGGAGCTTGCTGGAATGGACCGACCGCAATATGGTCAGTCTGTCGTTGCCCTCCTTGCGCGTGGATAGCTTTAGCAAGGAGCTCATGGAGCGCATCGCGTCGGTGCGCACCTCGTCGCTGACCTTCGCGCCCGAGGCGGGTACACAGAGATTGCGTGACGTGATCAATAAGAACGTGTGCGAGGAGGATCTGATGCACGCAGCCCGTG